>CALGCE010000172.1 GCA_937884625.1 uncultured Clostridia bacterium | reverse complement strand
TTGTGAATATCGCTGTGTTTTTTGCGGTTGAAATGCTTCTGAATTTTGTGCTGTGGAGCGCAAAACGGAAAAAACAATAGAATTCAGCATATTATGGCTACTATACAGGAAACGATTGAAAAACGCAAGAGCGGCTCCGGAAAACTCCGAAGCCGCTCTTGCAGAGAGAATATGATGAATTAGCGCTCGTTGCGATTCTGGTTGTTGCGGTTCTGGTTGTTGTTCTGATTATTTTGGTTATTTTTGTTCTGATTGTTCTGCTGATTCTTATTATTGTTGTTATCCATTAAAAACACCCCGCTTTCGCAATTATATTATTTGCGAAATTGGGGTGTTTATTCTATAAATCAAACAAAACTTTTGCGTTATTATTTGTCAAATTAAGTATGTTTTCGATTGACGTTTTTCGCAACATTGCTATTTTTTGTGCGGTAAGCGGAATTAAACCCGAATGGCAAATTTTTCCTCTAAAAGGTTCAGGGGAAAGATAGGGACAATCGGTTTCAATAAGCAAACGGTCGTCAGGTATTATTGTAACAACCTCGGGCAGACGTTTTGCATTTTTAAATGTAACCACACCGCCAACTCCTATATACATACCTATATTTATAATCTCTTTTGCCATCTCACTACTTCCCGAAAAACAGTGAACTACGCCTTTTGGTTTATGTTTTTTTAAAATTTCAAGTGTGTCAACGTGGGCATCACGGTCGTGGACGATTACGGGAAGATTTAATTCATTTGCAAGAATAATTTGTTCTTCAAAAACTTTAATCTGTTCTTGTTTGTTTTCGTTGTTATAGTAATAATCAAGACCTATTTCGCCAATTGCAACACATTTTTCATATTTTGAAAGTTTTTTTATTTCGTCAACCGAAGTACCGCTGTCAAGGTTTTCGGGGTGAATACCAACCGCACAATACATATAATCGTATTTTTTTGCAAGTTTAATTGCCTCATTTGAAGAATTTTTATCGCAACCGCAGGTGATAACAACAAAAACTCCGTTTTTAGGTAATTTACTTAATAATTCTTCCCGTATTCCGTCAAACTTTTCATCGGTATAATGGGCGTGACTGTCAAATATTAGCGGTTTATTTAATATACACTCATCAGGATATAAAATCATCTTATTTTACAGCCTGTTGGAATATCATCGGTAAATATAACCTTTACTACATCATCGGAACAGTCGGCGGCAAGTATCATACCGTTTGACTGTGTACCGCACAAAACGGCAGGTTTTAGGTTGGATACAACTATTACGGTATGACCTATAAGACTATCCGGTGTGTACCACTTTGCAATGCCCGATGCGACAATTCTTTCTTTACCGCTACCGTCATCAAGTGTTAATTTTAAGAGTTTTTTAGCCTTTGGTATCGGCTCACATTTAACAATTTTAGCAGTAAGAAGTTCAACCTTTGCAAAATCTTCTATTGATATTTGCGATAGTGTAGTAACATTTTCTGTAACTTCTTTGGCTTTTTGTTCTGCCTCAATTTCTGAAAGTGCTTTTTCCATATCTATTCTTGCAAACAGTGGTTTTGCTTCGCCTACGGTAAATTCATCTGTTTTACCGAAGTTTAATGTATAATCATCATTATTTAACTGCTCTGTTATTGATTTTGAACTTTTCGGAATAATTGGGGATAGCATAATGCCAAGCAGTCTTATACACTCTAACAGATTGTAAAGAACGGCAGAAAGACGGGGGAGAGAACTCTCATCCTTTGCAAGTACCCAAGGTGCAGTTTCATCAATATATTTATTGCAACGTTTTGCAAAGTTCATAACCGCCTCACAGGCGTCTGCGTTGTGATAACTGTCCATAAGGGAGTAATATTTACTGATAGTATCGTTTGCAAAATCTATAAGTTCTTTATCTAAATTATTGGTACTGTCAGGCTTTGACACATTTCCGCCAAAATACTTATTGGTCATCGCAATACAACGGTTTACAAGGTTACCTAATGTGTTTGCAAGGTCGGAATTAAACTTTGTAATAAAACTTTCGTAGGTAATGGTTCCGTCCTGTGTAAACGGCATTTCGGAGAGGAGATAATAACGTACCGCATCGGAAGAAAAACGGTTTGCAAGTTCATCTGCATAAATTACGTTGCCCTTTGATTTAGACATCTTATCTTCACCTACAAGTACCCACGGATGACCGAGTACCTGCTTTGGTAACGGCTCGCCTAATGCCATAAGAATTATAGGCCAATAAATGGTATGGAAACGTACTATATCCTTGCCTATAACGTGTAGGTCGGCAGGCCATAACTTTTTGTAAGTTTCACTGCTGTTTTCGGTATCGTAACCGATACCCGTAATATAGTTTGAAAGTGCATCTATCCATACATAAATTACGTGTTTGTCGTCAAAGTCAACCGGAATACCCCATTTGAAAGACGAACGGGATACACAAAGGTCGGCAAGACCGGGTTTTATAAAGTTGTTTATCATTTCGTTTTTGCGGGATTGCGGCATAAAAAAGTCGGGATTTTGCTCATAATACTCTACAAGTTTATCCTGATACTTGCTTAATTTAAGGAAATATGCTTCTTCCTTTGAGTCGGTTACTTCTCTTCCGCAATCGGGACATTTGCCGTCAACAAGTTGAGAGGCAGTAAAAAACGATTCGCATGGTATACAGTATTTGCCTTCATAGGAGCCTTTGTAAATATCTCCCTGCTCATAGAGTTTTTTGAATATTTTCTGTACCGTTTTTTCGTGTTGTTCGTCGGTAGTGCGGATAAACTTATCGTACTTTGTATCCATTGAATCCCATACGGATTTTATTTCAGAAGATATTTTATCAACGTATTCTTTGGGCGTTATACCTGATTGTTTTGCACATTCCTCTATTTTTTGTCCGTGTTCGTCCGAGCCGGTCATCAAAAAAACGTCAAACCCCATTAACTTTTTATATCTTGCAATCATATCGGCAAGGACAATATCATAGGCATTACCTATATGAGGTTTGCGTGAAGTATACGCAATAGCGGTTGTTATATAAAATTTCTTCTTTTCGCACATAATTTATTATCTCCTTATGGTTTTCTAATTAAAAATGCTATTAATGATAAAAACGTAACTGAAAGTTCGTAAATAAACACCGTAACGCCGTTTATTAAATTTGCAGAGCCTGAAAATGCGGAATATATAAATATTAACGCACCCAATACCGAGAATAAAACGTACATAACGGAAATTAATAGGTTAGACTTTTTCATTCTGGAAGCACAGTTCATAATTGAAATGAATGTAAGATTGCCCGTTCTGAAAGATGCAGGTGCTGAGCATTTATCGGTTTTAGCGGAAATATTCTTATACATATGAACGCCTGCATTACTCATTATCTTTACCGAGTCATCATAAAGCCCTAAATAATCACAGACCATTTCTTCGTTAATATTCGGGTCGCAGTTTGAAACAAGCAGCGTTACGCCTAAATTTGTTATTTGCTTTAATTCCCTTACAACATCGGGATTTACACTGTACTGAATTATTAAAAGTGCACAGGCTTTTCCCTTACTTGCAAGATAAACGGGGAAGTAGCCTTTTCTTAATATCTTTCTATCAATTTCAATGCTGGGTACCGGTATTCCGTGTGCTTCCATAAGCGTTCTGTTACCTATAAATAACAGTTCATCGTCAACCCAACCCGAAAGACCTAACCGTTCCTCGTATTTTACGGTATCGGAATTAGGTATAGAGTAGGCCGAATTGGTACCTGCAATTTTTTTGAATATCGGTGCCAATGTACTGCCTACGGAATCGGTAAGCGATGCGGCTTTTAAAAGTGTATCGTCTATACTGTTGTCAGACAGTATTTTTAAGTTTTGAAGTGTTACCGTACCCGACGGAAAAATATCTGTCGAACTTACAACTACCGCATTAGCAAGTTCCAATTTTTCTGCGGCGGTTTTTCCTGCTATCATCGCACCTTTTTTGTTAAGACGTTTTGAGGCGGAAAAGTTTGGAAGTACATCTATAAAGAACAAAACAGGCATTGAAGCAAGTGATAGTATAACTGTCATAGTGTAAAGTCCGTGAAAAATACCGTCAAAATAAGTATATGCCACAATTCCTGAAATTAAGGCGGTGATTAATGAAATTACTGTAACTAAATTAAGTTTACCGTTAAGTTTTGCACCGTAACTTGAATACTTTACAAAATCGCCTACGAATTCCGTATTTCTTGGAACAGCAATAAGAGCATCGCCTTCAATTGCATTTTTTGTCATGGCAAATGTTACCGCACTGTCCGAAATCAAATCAACTGCTTTTTTGGGGTTTTGCGTTGCGATTTGTTTTAAATTGCCGAGTTTAGAAGAAATATCGTAAAAACTGCAAAGTGACCGCACAAAAAGAATTGTACATACAAGCAAAGCAATTTCAAATGAACTTGTGTCAGTAATAAATGATGTTACTGTAAGACATATTGCAGAAAGTGAAGTTATTAATGCCAAACCGTCACTGTTGCTGTTTTTGGTAAAGGCTTTACCGATTGACAAAAACATTTTAAAGTTTGCTATTACCGATATAAGTAAAACTGTGCCGTAAATCAATGTTGCATTTTTAGGCATACTGATAATAATGTCATTAAGAGGTGGTATAAAGAAAAGCAACAAAACAAACGTACAAAATCCCGAAATTACCGACGATATGAATGATGAACGTTTTTTAAGGGAAAAACTTCGAATGAATTTTTTGTTATCTTCAAATGACGTGTATTCATCATTTGGTAAGTATTCATCAAAAGTGGATAGTTCTAATTTCGTATCGGTATTACTGCTTGAACTTATGTCCTCCATAGCATCAATTTCGCCCGTAATATCAATAGGTTTTGTAATGCTGGTTACACTTATATGATTTTTGTTGTTTTGCCTATCTTTTATCGGTGTAAAACGGATTGTAGCGGTATCGGCAGAATTATTATCACTATCATCGTCACGTTTTTGCACGTTAGTGTCAATATCCGATATATCGGGAAGATTAAAATCAATCTCGTCAATCATAGCATCTTCGGGGAATATTTGTTTTATGCTCTTTTTAGGACTGATGTTTTCTTTTGAGTCAGTAACCAACTTTTCAAATGCAACGGTTTTTTCAGGTACATCAACTTCTTTTATTGGCTCTTCTTTTGGTATGGGTTTACTCTCTTGTTGCACATTTGCAATCCCAGAATGTCCTAAGTCGTCTATTGAAATATCGTATTTTTTAGAAAGTTCGTCAAGTGCCTTTTCGCCGTTTGACCGTAATATATCGGCAACGCTTTCGAGTTTGTATAAAGGCTCGGCAGATTTTGACATATCGTTGCCTTGTTCGTCAAGCGTATACGGCTTACACTTTTGCAAAAGACTTTTCTGTTCGTCTTTATTATCATTTTTCTGTTCGTTGTTTGCAGAATCGGTCATTCTGTCCTTTAAAGATTTGAGTGCATCTCCGTTTGAATAAACAACACTCTTATTTATATCGTCAGACTCAACCTCTTCGGCGGTTAAGACGTGTGAAGGACGGGTACGGTTTTCGTTGCCGTTTAGTCCGTCTTCTGTAATATCTGAATTTTCGAGCATTTCAAAAAAATCATTTTCATTGCTTTTTGAAGAAAAAAACTTCATAAGTATGTCCCCATTTGAATTTATTAAACGTTTCTTTTTCTTACTACTTCATACATTAATACACCTGCTGCAACAGATGCATTAAGAGAATTTATTTTTCCTGACATCGGCAGACTGATAATCTCATCACACTTTTTTGCAACAAGAGTGCCTATACCGCTACCCTCATTTCCGATTACAACGGCACAGGGAATATTATAGTCAAATTTTGTGTAATCGGTACCGTTCATATCGGCACCAAATACCCAAATGCCTTTATTTTTAAGTTCGTCAATAGTATTTGAAATGTTAGTTACCCTTGCAACACGCATATATTCAAGTGCACCGCTTGCCGACTTTGCAACGGTAGCATTAAGTGATGCAGACCGACGTTTTGGTATTATAATACCGTGTACTCCACAGGCTTCCGCAGTTCGTATTATTGCACCGAGATTGTGGGGGTCCTCAATTTCGTCACAGATAATTATAAACGGTTTTTCTTTTTTTTCTTCTGCAAATTTAAGTATATCCTCAACGCTTGAATATTCCTGCGAAGCGAACATAACCGCAACGCCTTGATGATTGGCACCCGCACAGTAGTAATCGAGTTTTTGCGGACTTACTTCCTTAATGAGTATACCTCTTGCAGAACATTTTGCGATAATTGCAGAAACAGAACCGCCCGACACACCGTGTGCTACAAGGAGTCGGTCAATTTCTCTGCCTGAACGTACCGCCTCCAAAACGGAGTTCCTACCGCAAATTATATTGTTTTGTTTATCAGTGATTTTGTCTTCCATTTATAAAAACAGCAACCCCCAAAATTAAATACACAACAAGTATAACATACATATAAATAAATTTAAAGGGTAAATTAATAAAAAGTTTAAATATAAGGGAGAAATTTTAAGTGAAGATTAAGCAAATTACAGGTTATGAACTTTTAGATTCAAGAAGTAACCCAACCGTAGGAGCAAAAGTCGTTTTAGAAGACGGCAGTGAGGGCTTTGCCATTTCACCGTCGGGAGCGTCAACGGGAATTTACGAGGCACACGAATTAAGGGACGGAGAAAGGTCAAGGTATTTAGGTAAGGGTGTTATAAAGGCAGTCGAGAACATTAATACCGAAATTGCAGATAAACTTTGCGGTATGGATGCCTGCTTTCAAAGAAAAATAGACGAAGAAATGATAAAACTTGACGGCACCGAAAATAAAAAAAGATTAGGTGCAAATGCAATGCTTGCAGTATCTCTTGCGGTCGCAAAGGCGTCGGCTAATTCGTTAAAAATACCGCTGTACAGATATTTAGGCGGAATTAACGCTAAAAAATTCCCACGTCCTATGATGAATATTTTAAACGGCGGTGCTCACGCAGGAAATAATATAGATATACAGGAATTTATGATAATTCCGCTTGAAAGTAAAAGTTTTGCCGAGGGTCTTAGACAGTGCAGTGAAATATACCATAGTTTAGGTATTATTTTAAAGTCCCAAGGACTTCTTACGGGAGTTGGCGACGAGGGCGGTTTTGCACCCGACCTGCAATCCGACGCCGAGGCAATAGAACTTATAGTAAAGGCAATAGAGAGTGCAGGATATAATACGGGAGAAATTAAAATCGCACTTGATACCGCATCAAGTGAGTGGTATGAGGACGGCTTATATAAACTTCCCAAAAGGAAGAAAACCTATACTTCCGAACAACTTATAGAATACTATGAAGAACTTGTTTCAAAGTATCCCATAATTTCAATTGAGGACGGACTTGCAGAAGAAGATTGGGACGGATTCAAGAAACTTACAGAAAAGTTAGGTAAGAAAATACAACTTGTAGGCGATGACCTGTTCGTTACAAATACCGAAAGGTTAAGCAAGGGAATTGATATGGGTGTTGCAAATTCAATACTTGTAAAGCCAAATCAGATAGGAACACTTACCGAAACATTAGATGTAATACTTCTTGCAAAGGAAAACGGATATACCACTGTTATATCCCACCGTTCTGGCGAAACGGAGGACACAACAATAGCCGATATAGCGGTAGCGGTTAATGCAGGACAGATAAAAACGGGTGCCCCTTGCCGTACCGATAGAGTTGCCAAGTATAATAGACTTTTGATGATAGAAAAAGAAATCAATGGGTTATGAGTTGTTAGTCTCTAGTTTTTAGTTTTTAGAATTTAAAGTTTTTAGTTGTTTTTAAAATACCGTAGGGAAGGTGTAAAAGGCTTCCCTACGGTAAATTAGTATCACCATTATGCTGTAGAAAACTGTGTTTTCTACAAAGAATAAAGAAAGGACAGAGAAACTTTAATTAATTTTTGTAATGCTTATTTTTATAGTTTTTGACAGTATCTATATTCATTGTTTCACAATCCATTTCTGCCATAAGTATGTAAGTATCTGTTACATAGTCCCAGCCGTCTTTTAACCACCCAGTTTCAAAATTTTCTGTTCCTATACCGTGAATATAAAGTTTATATTTATCATTATAGTAATATGGGAAATGCTCTGACAAAGTTTCATTTAATTGAGAGGAAACAATATAAGTGCAATCAGTTCCTAAAAAATTTGAGACTATTGTAACTGTATTTTTACCATACATCACAGAATATGCGGTATCATCTTTTGCATAAAAAATTTTAGATATATTTCTTTCGTCAAAATGAGTACAACTATCATAACAAACGGTCCATGCTTTTGCACAATTATCCAAATATCTGTCCTCATCATTTAATTCTTCCGTTTGCTCAGAATTGGTTTGTGTTTTACTGTTGTTTTTAGTATTGTTATCACACCCAATTAAAAAAATAACAAGTGTAACCATTAAATAAATCAAAATTTGTTTCTTCATTTTTTTGCCTCATAAAATAAAATAGTATTTTCAATAATGATTATACACTTGTTTCTACAAGTTTGCAATGAAAAATAAAATACCATAGGGGGCGGTTCTGTTTGTTGCCCTTATGTTTCCGATGTTTTAATTCTAAAAACTAAAAACTAAAAACTAGAAACTAAAACCTGCTTTTTCGTTGACAAAAATAGGTAAAAGGTTTATAATAACAAGGTATTTTATTTTGTTATTTAAGGATGTATGAGAAAATGAAGTGGACTTCACTTAATGATTTAAGAGAACAGTTTTTGTCATTTTTCGAAAAGAAGGGGCATTTAAGACTTGACAGTTTTTCTTTGGTACCCAACAATGATAAATCACTGTTACTTATAAATTCGGGTATGGCACCTATGAAGAAGTATTTTACGGGAGAGGTAACACCGCCTAAAAGCAGGGTTGCGACCTGTCAGAAG
>CALGCE010000171.1 GCA_937884625.1 uncultured Clostridia bacterium | reverse complement strand
ATTTCTACTATTCTTTCTGACTCAAATTGTCTGATATCGGTTATTCTTCCACCCTGTAAGTGCTTCCTTAAAAGCATACAGAAATTGGGAGCTGTCATAGGACTGATTTTATTCTTTTCTGTAAAATAGATCAGTGGAAGAGAAGCACTGGCGGAGAGCAACAGACGATATTGGTTGCTGTTATTTTTGATAGTGAGCAACAATTCATCCGGTTCCGGCTGTGCGATTTTATATATTCTTCCGTTGAAAAGGGTATCTATAAATTCTGCTTTTAATGCAGCGATAGTAATGCCGTCAAATGCCATATTTTTATAACCTACTGTTGATACTTTCTTTTTTTTAACTATTCTGAATAGTTACAGATTATCTATAAAAAGGATTTGAGAAAACAATAAAATAATGTAAAAAACAATCATACGGGGCTTTTATTGAGAACTTTCGCCCGTTTGGTAATTTATTTCTATATCAGGCTGAACATTAAAACAATACACATTAAAACAAATGCCGTTTCCTTTATCTTCAACCGAATATGCTTCCAAATGCACTCCGCTTGCAAGTAGATTATCGCCCTCAAATACGGGTGTTACCCTATATGCTACGTGATTGTTTGTTTCCTTTATGTAGTCGGCAACCATATTTTCAAACGGCAACATACCCGTAACATTAAGATATTTTGTTCCCGTTATAAGATTTCTTTTGTTTGCATTTTCGGCGGACAACTGCCACCCTATTAAATGACAGCGGTTATACAGATATTTCCCCGAAACGCTGTCATACTGTGCCTGAACCCAACCCGTTGGATAAACACTGCTTATACTTCCTCTTTTTTCACCGCTTTTAGGCATTATCTCTTTTCCGCAGGAGGCAATTGCCATACTGCAACGCCCGAGTTCGTCAAGACTTCCGTATTTTTCATAAGCCTCGGTTGTAAGTTCAATAGGACTAAAATGAGGTATGTTATCATTAATTACCGCATAGGCATTTCCCGTATAAGCAGGTATTACAAAATTGCTTGACGAAGTTTCAGTAACGCTGTCTTGGGTTTTAGAACTACTGTCCGAAACGACAGAACTTGTGACAGACGACGATGTTAAATCCGAAACTGTACTCTCACTGTTGCAACCGCCCGAAAATACCACCAATAATACTATTATCAGTGATAAGGTTAAATTTTTAATATTTTTCAATAATATTACCTCCCGTAATGCGTAAGCGTAATTTTATCGTGTGACGTACCCGTAAAATTTTCTGCCGATATTTTTTTATAACCAGAAGTTTTAAGGTCTATATTAAAATATTTATCGGCAGGATAATTTCTGTTCCAATTAAATACGTATATTTCTTCAAACAAATCGGTGTTAATTTCAATGTTTTCAATAAAGCAAAAATCTTCCTTACCCATTTTTGTGATAAAATCTTCGCAGACCGTTAAACGACTGCCCTCTTCAAACTGCTGTGCGGAAAAAGAATTGACAAACAAACTTTTTTTCTTTATTATTTCAAAAATCTTTTTTCTTACAACCGAGTCACTGCTTAGTCTACGACCGCCGAATGTAAGACCGCCGTTTTTATCAATACAAATAAATAATTTCATTTTTGTTCCCTCTTTTTTTGTGCCGTTTAAAAGACACCGTTTTATCTATTATATCGTATTCGTATATTATTGCAACACCTTTAATCTGTGATATATTTACACTTTATGACGATTTTAATAATTTTTGTTGTTTTTAATAAAAAAAGATGTTATACTTACAAGAAAGAACTTATATGCGGAGGAATTGTATTGAACGATAATATAGTAATAACGAGCGACAGCACTACCGACCTTACCGAAGAATTAAAGGAAAGATATAATATAAAAATTTTACCTCTCGGTATAACTTTGGGTGATAAGACCTATCGTGACGGTGTAGACATTAAGCCTGACGATATTTATGAACATCAGGAAAAGACGGGAGAACTTCCCAAAACCACCGCCACTAATGTAGGCGAGTGTATTGATTTTTTCAGCAAGTTTACAAACGAGGGAAAAACGGTAATTCACTTTTCGTTGTGTTCAAAAATGTCATCGACATATAATAACGCCTGCATTGCCGCAAGTGAACTCGAAAACGTCTATATAATAGACACGCAAAACCTTTCAACCGGTGCAGGATTACTTGTAATATCTGCCGCTGAGATGGTCAGAAGTGGTCTTGACGCAAAGACCGTTGTCGAAGAAACCAACAAGTTGATTGACAAGGTTGACGCATCCTTTGTTTTAAGCAGTCTTGAATATCTGCACAAGGGCGGACGTTGCTCTGCTTTATCGGTACTCGGTGCAAATCTTTTGAAACTCAAACCCTGCATTGAGGTAAAAGACGGCGTTATGGGGGTAGGCAAAAAGTACAGAGGTAAGTATTCCGACGTTGTAAGGGAATACGTACTTGACCGTCTTAGTAATCCTGACGATATTTGTCTTGACCGTGTATTCGTTACACATTCGGGTTGCGATATGCAACTTATGGATGAAATTACAAATTTAGTTAAAGAAACGCTACCTTTTAAAGAAGTTTTCTTTGCAAGGGCAGGCTGTACGATTTCTTCCCACTGCGGACCTAATACAATGGGAGTTTTGTTTATCAGAAAAACTCCGATAGTAAAATAAATCCTATTTTTGTTAACATGCTCAAATACGGGCAGTCGTAAAATTGCGACTGCCCGTATTATTATTTTATAAAATATTTTTCAAGTGAGGTATATGAAAAGAATGCGTGTCCTGATATATTCTCATTTTCACGGCAAATTTTAATTTGTCGGTTTATAATATCGTTGCCGTTTGCCCATTCTTCACAGTCAGGTTTACTGTCGGTATTAATTTTATAGGTTGCAAGACCGATAATCAGTTTAACATCTTTTTTATCGCAAAGTGTACACCACCGACTAAACAGTTTATCAAATTTAAAGTTATCATCGGGATAATCAAAACCAAAGTACAGTTGCGGTATAATCAAATCAACGCAGCCGCTGTCTAACCATGCGGATATATCGGCATAATATTGATTTTTGTTCTTTTCTATATCTGCCGACGGACTTACACTGAAAACTATATCTTTATTAATAAACTTAATCGCCGTATAAACTCCGCTTATAAGAGAATTGACATTCGCTCTGCGAAAATCGTCTACTGAAATAGGAGTTTTACACTTTAAACAGTAATCCGAATATGTTTGTTTGTCAAAATTCTCATCGGTAGTAGGATAAAAATAATCATCAAAATGTATACCGTCTATACTGTATTTCGTAAGTATCTCCCTTACCCCGTTTATTATTAACTGTCTTACTTCCTGCGATGCAGGATTTAAGTAAATACCGTTGCATATACATACATTGCCGTCATTTTCGGTATTATCGTCATTTAACCATACGTAAGCAGGGTTATTTTCGTTTAGTGCCGATATGTTATCATCGGCTGTGCGGACTCTGTACGGATTTATCCAAGCATGTATTCTAATCCCCCGTTTATGGCAGGAATTTATCATATATTCCAAAATATCATAATCGTATCCGACAAGTGCCGAGAGCATCGGAAAATAATCCGACGGATAAATAACATCGCAAAACGCCCTTACATGAACATACATATCGGTTATGCCAAAATCTTTACAGTTATTAGCTACTCTGTCAAACCTATTTGCAAAGTCGTTTGATACTATCAATGTATTTAGTTCACTGAAAGACAGCCAGACGCCTGATATGTACTCATCGGTATTATTATCGGTGTTTTGGATTTTTGTACAACCGCATAAAAGAAACAAAATCATCAGGACACAAATTATTCTTTTCAAGATTACACCGCCTTGTTTAAATATTCAAATATTAGACCGTAGAGTTTAAAAGGCTTACACGTTTTAAAAGACAGTGCTACACGTTTTATATCACTCAAATTCATATCGGTTTTAAGCACGTCCGTAGGAAATGGTAAATCGAGTGTTTTGGTATACGAAATCCCGTCAACCCCATTATCTATTGTAAGTTCTGCCCTTCCACCGCTGCACTCGGTTATATACATATTCTTTATAACCTTATGTATATGCGGATTTGAAAAATCGTAATACTTAGTTTTAAAACTGCACTCAATATCGTATGGTTGCAGTTCTCTGCCGTTCAAAAGGTAATCCTTATCGCCGTTTAACAGTGAAATGTACCAAACGTCAGCCAAACTGTCATAACAGGTAAGTAAAACCTCCCCCGTCAGACTGATTACCGACGAATAGTTAAAGTTTTCGGGATATTCCCAAACATACCACGCTATATTACTGCTGTTATCCTTTTGTCCCGAATACTTTGCAGGAAAACCGAAATCCTTTATCCTGTAATCGACAACCAACACCTTGTTATCAATGTGTAACAGATAAAAACCGTCACGTTCACACGCCTTTGCTTTTCTTAAATCCTCTTTTGAGATATTTTCGAAAATACCGTCTATGGCAGAAGAAATTTTATATATATTATTTTCTTTACCGTAGGTTGTGGTGGCAAGGGTGTATACACTTCCGTCACTTCTTGTCCAAATAACCCTGTTAGAACATACCTTCAA
>CALGCE010000170.1 GCA_937884625.1 uncultured Clostridia bacterium | reverse complement strand
CGATTACCGTAACCGCAGAAAACGGCACGAAAAAAAGTTATGAAGTTAATGTAAAGCGTTTAACACAGGAAGAAACGGCAATTTTAGAAGAACAGGAACGTGCAAGTGACCCGTCGCTTGTTATAGTGGACGGAGTTGACTATCATATTGCGACCGATATTTCAGACAAGGGTCCGTATGAGGGATTTGCTCTTTCAAGTGCAGAATATAAGGTCGGTCAGGTGCCAGTACTTAGCGATGAAAACGGTAAGTATTCTTTGTACTACCTTATTGCCGATGACCAATCGGTGTCAGATTGGTTTTATAAATCAAAAGACGATGAACTTAAACGCCTTAATTATATATTGATTGGAAACCGCTTGTATATTATAGAAAAGTGTGAAAGTGACTTTAAAGCACCCGACGGTTACTATTCTACATCCTATGAATTAACAACGGGTAAAGTTAAAGCGTTTAAATCGGACAATAAATCGCTTAATGATTTTTATGTACTTTATTGTTATTTAAACGGCGAAAACGGATTTTATATATTCGACAGTAAAGAAAACACTATGCAAAGAGCACCCGCCTTCGGCAGTGATGTATTGCCTGTTGACAGCAGTTCGAAAAAGGGCAACTTACTTGAAATCTTTAATTCGATAAGCGTGGTGGGTAAGATAATAATAGTATGCCTATTTGCAATAGTTGTACTTGTAATAGTTCTTATAGTTTTTATAATACTTAAAATTAAGTCAAACCGTGAAGATATGCCTCTTCCGTTATTTACCGAAGAATCGCAAAGGGAATTTGACCAAATAACCGATTTGAATGATTATGTCGGTAATGACGGCAATCAGGACAACGACGAAATATTCTGATATATAAAGAAAAAATACTTGCAATTTTCTGAATTTTGTGGTATCATACTTTTTACTGTTAGTACAAATGAGGAGGTGCTATGATGCCGAATATAAAATCCGCTAAAAAGCGTGTTGTTTTAAGTCAGGATAATTACGAGCGTAATAAAGCATACCGTTCTGCACTGAGAACTGCAATCAAAAAGGCAGATGCCGCTATTGATGCAAAGGCTCCTGAGGCTGCCGAAGCAGTAAAAACTGCCGTTGTAAAGATAGATAAGGCAGCAAACAAAGGTATAATCCATAAAAACAATGCAGCAAGAAAGAAGTCTGCACTTGTAACAAAACTTAATGCCAACGCATAATTTATTATTTTTTGCAAAGAATAATGATGCACCGAGAATTTTTAAAAATTCTCGGTGTTTTTTTCGCTTTAAAAGTGTTGACGGGTCACTTAATATAGTATATAATATTATTAAAGATATAAAACAAAGGAAGAAATATTGTTGATAAAACAATTTGAGACCGAAAAAAGATTAATTAGTGATATTAGCAGTAATAAGCCTTTTAGTATGGTTACATATGCGGTTTTGTGTGTGGTTGCCACTGTTATGACGGTACTTAATATCATTACCGATAAAGGCTTTTTAACGCTGTGTACCGGTATATTCGCATTTTTATGCGTTGTTAATATAGTTTTGTCACTTATAAGTAAAACGTGTGAACAGGTTGCAAAAATGTTGTTTGCCGTTGAAGTGCTGTGTATGTTTACCTTTTTTCTTGTGTCGGGAAACCCTGATGGGTTCAGTGCAATATGGATATGTATGTTACCGTCACTCGGTATGATATTTTTTAACAGGAATCGTGGAACGGCACTGTGTGTTGCTATGTTCCTTATCTTGATTTTCTTTCTCTGGATTCCTTACGGTCAGAGTTTGCTATTGTACGATTATACAAGTACCTTTAAAATGCGTTTTCCGGTGCTGTTTTTGGCATTCGACATAATGGCATTTTTTCTTGAAACTTTGCGTATTAATGCAATAAAAGAAATGAAACGTATGGAAGAGCATTACCGTGATTTATCCGTGCGTGACCAATTGACGAGGGTGTTTAACCGTCAGGGAATGTACTCTGTATTGGAGAAAAACGTGCAATATGCGAATGCACAAAAAATAGGCGTAGCAATGTTTGATATTGACGATTTTAAAAATATCAACGATAAATACGGTCACAATGCAGGCGATGTCGTTTTGATGAAGTTTGCCGAAATATTGAAACTCGGCTTAAATGCGGTTGTCTGCCGTTGGGGCGGAGAAGAATTTATAGCGGTATTTTGGGACGGCGGGGTATCTTTCGAAGATTTGGAACGTGTCAGAAAAGACTTTGAAAGCTATGAATTTTCCAGCAAAGATATTAAATTTAACGTCACTTCAAGTATCGGTGTGTGTAAGACCGATAAATATGATATAGAGTCGATAGATTCACTAATTGACAATGCGGATAAGGCGATGTACCGTGCAAAACAAACGGGTAAAAACAGAATAGTATTTTATGAAGATTTATAAATATTTTTGGCAAACCGTACGAAAGTACGGGACGCAAAGCCAAGGTGTCTAAACGTAAAAAGCGTATGATTGACCGGCTGCAACTATTACGTTTAGATTAGTTGCAGTCGGATTGTTTTTTGAAAGGGTATTTTAAAATGAAGAAAAAAGCAGGCGAAATTTTATTATTAGTGGCAATGCTTATTGACATTATCGGAATAGCGGTGCTTATAATATGCAATTTAAGCGTTTTAAAGACCTTAATTTTAGGCGGTGCCAATACCGATACTATTGCAACTGCAAGTCAGGTTTGTACCGGTGTTGCTGTTCTAATAACTTGTTGGATTATACTTTTTATTTTCTTTATAAAGCGTAAAAATGTGTCAGGTGTTCACGGCAGGACCGATGCCCTTACAGGTCTTGGAAATATAAAGCAACTTCGTACAGATTATCAGAATACTGTTAACGATTACGATAAGTATATTTGCCTTGTTTATTTGGCATTTGATGCAAAGCAGGTTATACGTAAGTATGGTATGCTCAAATGTGAAAGTTTCGAAAAGGGTATAGCAGACGTTTTAACATCAAACTGTACCGAGTACGAAAGTATATCAAGAATAGAAAGCGGTGTTTACGGACTTGTTCTTCGTTGCAGGGACGGTGTATTTGCACAACAAAGGATAAAGGAGATTACCGATAGGGCAAACGGCTATCACTTTAAAATTTTTATGGATAATTTGGCACCGTTTCGTTCCGGTGTATACCTTTCCGAAATAGAAAGGGCGAGTTTTGATACTGCGTTAGAAAATGCAAAAACGGGTTATAAATACGCTTGTGAGGGTAAATTAGACACACTTATCTGTACAGATGAACTTATTGAACGGGAGAAATCAAGAAACCGTCTTTCTGAAAAACTTTACCGTGCTATCCAAAATAAAGAATTTGAAATGTTCTTGCAGTTTATATACGATGTAAAAAAAGAAAAATTTATAGGTGCCGAAGCACTTTCACGTTGGAACAGTCCCGAACAGGGGTTTGTGATGCCGGCGTACTATATAAACGATATGAGAACTACCGGTGTTATTGAGCAATTTGATATGTATATGCTTGATAAAGCGTGTGCACTGTTAGAAAAATGGTCGTCTGATACAAGGTTTAAAGATTTGCTGTTATCCTGTAATATTACAAGAATAACTATTTCATCAGAAAACTTCTTGGAAAATTTCCGCAGGATTGCCAAAAAGTACAACTTTAATCATAACCTTTTAATTATGGAGATAACCGAAGATGCACTTATAGATAATCAGACTGTTGCATATGAAAATATAGTAGAGTGTAAATCGGACGGTTATCAAATAGCACTTGACGATTTCGGTGCAGGTAATTCGTCATTCAGCGATATAAATAATTATCCTGTTGACCAAATAAAGGTTGACCGTCAGTTCATCACAAAAACCACTACTAAACGTGGTGCAATGCTTCTAAAAGGACTTATCTCACTTGCACATCAACTTGATATAGAGGTCGTATGTGAGGGTGTAGAAACGAAAAACCAAATGGATGCGGTCGTTGAAAACGGGTGCGATTATATTCAGGGTTATTATTATTCGTACGTTTTTTCAATTGACGAAGGCAAAACTCATTATCTTAATTCATTAGGTGCGACTTCTTTGGTTTGAGTAATCAATCACTATCTTTAATAGACAATAGTTAATCCCCGTTCTTTGCGTAACACAAAGAACGGGGATTACTGTTGTTATTTCGCTTTTATTTCATCGGTACGATAGATGAATTTGACCCGTCCGTCCATATCATCACTGATGCCGGAGAAATTGCGATATTTCTTTGACACATCAACTGTTGCTTTGAACCTTGTTATTATTCCGTTCAAATCGCTGTCAACAAGTTTGACGATTTTTTGGATGCCTTCTTCGTTGAATTTTTGAAGTCCCTCGTTTA
>CALGCE010000169.1 GCA_937884625.1 uncultured Clostridia bacterium | reverse complement strand
AAAAAATATGATGTTAAGAATATAGTTTTACGAAATATAGAAAAACAAAACGGTCATCCAAATGAAAAAGGTATGCGGCAAATAGCAGAACAGATTTCAAATCAAATTAATAAATAAAGATAATTCCAATAAATAAGTATAAAGGATTTGAATATTAAATATGATAAAATTTGATGAAATTACAAAAGTCTTTTATTTGAATACAAATAAAACCTCTTATGTTTTCGGTATATTAAACAATAAATTATTACTGCATTTCTATTGGGGAAAAAGAATAAATTTTGTCCCGAATAACGTTATTGATAGTTATTCAAAGAGAAATCTTATGGCATTTGACTGCGGCGAATATTCAAGCAACGGACTGCCACTTGAATATTCTACGTTTGGCAGTGCAGATTTGCGTCTGCCTACATTCGGTGCAGTATATTTAGACGGCTCACGCATTACAAAACTTTTGTATAAGGATTATAGTATAAAAAAGGGCAAACCTCAAATAAAAGGTTTGCCATCAACATATTGCGAAGAAAATGACAATATAGAAACACTTACTGTACATCTGCACGATGACCTTAAAAGCGTACACGTTTATTTGTCCTATTCCGTTTTTGAAGATTTAGACGTTATAACAAGAAATGTAAAAATAGTAAACAACGGTGAAAAACTGCGATTAGATACCGCTCTTTCGGCTAATGTGGATTTTTACGGTTTGGGCGATAGTGATATAATAACCCTTGACGGCACTTGGACAAGGGAAAGATATATAAACAGAAGAAAGATAGTACACGGTAATCAAAACGTAGACAGTAGGTGCGGTGCAAGCAGTGCATACCATAATCCGTTTATGGCAATATGCGATAAGGATACTACCGAAAGTCACGGTAATGTGTACGGTTTCAGCCTTGTATACAGCGGTAACTTTACCGCAGGCGTTGAAATGAACGCTTATAACTGTGCAAGAGCATATATCGGTATAAATCCCTTTGGTTTTAATTACGTCCTTGAAAACGGAGAGGAATTTAATACTCCCGAAGCAGTGCTTGTATATTCGTCTGACGGACTTGGCGGTATGTCAAGGATATATCATAAACTTTACCGTACAAGACTTTGCAGAGGTAAGTACAGAGATACCGACCGCTTTGTTTTAATAAACAATTGGGAAGCAACCTACTTTAACTTTGATGAAGAAAAAATAGTAAATATAGCAAAGAAAGCATCACAAATCGGTATAGATACAATGGTGCTTGATGACGGTTGGTTCGGTAAGCGAATAACCGATAATGCAGGACTTGGCGATTGGGTGGAAAACCCTGATAGACTACCTAACGGACTAAAAGGTCTTGCGGACAGAATAAATAAACTTGGTATGCATTTCGGACTTTGGTT
>CALGCE010000168.1 GCA_937884625.1 uncultured Clostridia bacterium | reverse complement strand
GCATTTTCCATCCACGCACCGAATTGGCTCCTCCCGCATAGTAACGCTTCTCAAATGGTACAGATGAGGCATTGCCGTATGGATAAGTAACGCCCAGGGCTGCGTGGTAAACCAAGCGATGTTTTTCATTAAAGATTTGATATTCAATTTGCTTCCTTGTTTCCATGAATCTGATTGCTTATTTAATTTTGCTTTTATTACGAACTGCAATTTATCAACCTTTCCAAACGTATCTTGGACCTTCGGTTCCCATTTTACCATTCGGAATGAAACCCGCTTTTTCAAGCACTCGTTTAGATGCAATATTGCTTTCTTCTGTTTCCGCTTCTATCAGTTTTACACCTTTTTGAGAGGATGCCCACCTGACAACAGCCGATACCGCTTCGGTCATCAGTCCTTGCCCTTCATATTTACTATTCATTCCATAACCAATTTCAAGAATTCCGTCTGTTCCAAGACCTTTGAAAGATAAATTACCGACCACTGCTTTGCTTTTGTCATTAGGCTCTATGTTCCAGATAGCATACCATTCTCGCTTATCGGGATACTTGCGACAGCCATCCAGCATTTCCTGATATGCCTCTTTCAAATCCGGTACGGTTTGGTTTGATATAAGGCTCTCCATTTCTTCATTTGAAGCAGGGTATATTGTTACACGTTTAGTTTTTATCATCATTTTATTATTCTCACAAATTCAAATTTGGCAATATGATTATAATATAAAATTGTTTCTTTGTAAAGTGATGTTTTTAACTCACGCCAGTTAGGAAGAAAATAAAATGAAGTCGCCCCAACGGGGCGACTTCATTCAAAAAAGCACTTGCCGAAGCAAGTGCTTTTTTTGTGGTGACCCGGACGAGATTCGAACTCGTGTTACCGCCGTGAAAGGGCGGTGTCTTAGGCCTCTTGACCACCGGGCCGTTGGTGGCTGTAATTGGATTCGAACCAATGACACTGCGGGTATGAACCGCATGCTCTAGCCAACTGAGCTATACAGCCTTGTTAAATCGTCAGACTTTTTGTCACGACTAAATCATTATATAGGTTGTCTTGCAGTTTGTCAAGTAAAAATTTGTATTTTTGCAAAATTTTTCAGTTTAATTATCATTAATTTTATTATTTCAAAAAAATTACAAAAACGTGATATTTTTTCTTGACTTATGACAAAACTTGGTATATAATATTGTATTACTAATGATGATGGGGGATTGTGCACCTTTTTCACTGACGGTCAGTGCAAATTGCACAAAAAACCCTTTAATTAGTGAAATCTGCGGTACGAAATACCGTAAAATATTTTTAGGAGTGATTGTCAACCTATGGAGACAACTAATATGGTTAAACCTGTCCAGATGGGTAAGAACACTCGTATGACGTTTTCTAAAATCAATGAAGTAATTGATATGCCAAATCTCATTGAGATTCAGAAGGACTCATACAATTGGTTTATCACCGAAGGCTTGAAGGAAGTATTCAAGGATATGTCATCAATTACCGATTACAGCGGTAATTTGGAACTGCGGTTTATTGACTATCGAATTGATGAACAACCGAAGTACGATGTTACGGAGTGCAAGGCGAGGGACACCACCTATGCCGCACCGCTCAGGGTAACTGCACGTCTTCTTAATAATGAAACGGGCGAAATAAAAGAAAGCGAAGTATTTATGGGCGATTTCCCGCTTATGACCGAGTCGGGTACTTTCGTAATAAACGGTGCAGAACGTGCTGTTGTATCGCAACTTGTTCGTTCGCCGGGTGTATATTTCGCCGATAAAACCGATGAAAAGACAGGTAAAAAACTATACTCGTCTACAATTATTCCTAACAGAGGTGCTTGGCTTGAATATGAAACCTCTGCAAATGATATATTATATGTTCGCATTGATAAGAACAGAAAACTCCCGATAACCACATTTGTAAGGGCATTGGGCGTAGGTACCAATGCACAGATACGTGAATTATTGGGCGATGATGAGCGTCTTTCTGCAACTATTGAGTCGGACGAAACAGGTAACGTTGAAGATGCACTCGTTGAGGTCTATAAAAAATTAAGACCGAGTGAGCCTGTTACCATCGAGGGTGCAAAAACCTATCTTGAACAGTTACTTTTTGATACTCACCGTTATGACCTTTCAAGGGTAGGTCGTTATAAGTATAATAAAAAATTGGCACTTGGTCGCCGTATCAGGGGAAAGGTTGTTTCCCGTCCGATAGCCGACCCGATGACGGGCGAGATTATAGCCGAGCCCGACACTATGATTACCAAAGAATTGGCAACACTCATTGAGAAAAAGGGTGTCAGAGAGGTATATGTAAATGTACAGGACCTTGAAGGCAACGTAACCGAAGTTAAGGTTCTTTCAAACGGAATGGTAAATCTCGGCGATTTTGTTGATTTTTCAAGCGAGGAATTAGCAGAACTTGATAAACTCGGCATAAATGAGTTGGTAAGTTTTGAAGTTCTTAAAGGAATTATCGAGGAAAGTGACGGAAAAGAGCAGATTAAAGAGGCGTTAATTGAAAACGCAGATGCTCTTATTCCGAAACATATAGTTCTTGATGACATTTTCGCATCAATAAGTTACTTTATAGGTTTACCTCACGAACTCGGCACGGTTGACGATATAGACCATTTGGGCAACCGTAGAATTCGTTCGGTAGGAGAACTTTTGCAAAATCAGTTCAGAATAGGTTTTTCGAGAATGGAGAGGGTTGTCCGTGAAAAGATGACGCTTCAATCTCAGGATACAGAAAACATCACACCGCAAACATTAATAAATATACGTCCGGTTGTAGCGGCAATAAAGGAATTTTTCGGTTCATCACCGCTTTCGCAGTTTATGGACCAAACCAATCCGCTTTCCGAACTTACCCATAAACGCCGTCTTTCTGCGTTGGGACCTGGCGGACTTTCCCGTGACCGTGCATCATTTGAGGTGCGTGACGTTCACTATACACATTATGGACGTATGTGTCCTATTGAAACACCG
>CALGCE010000167.1 GCA_937884625.1 uncultured Clostridia bacterium | reverse complement strand
ATACGGTAAGATATTTTTGTTATGCAGAACATATAGACCAGTGGAATTATTCGCCGAGAAACTGTGATAAAAAAATATCAAGCAGTTTTTAAATTCACTTGATTTTATTGTACTTTAAGGGTATAATTATTTGCGGTGATAAAAAATGTCAGATAATTGTACGGGAAATTGCTCGACTTGCAGCAGTAATTGCAGTTCGAGAGAAAAACAAAGTCTTATAGAGCCTACGGGAGAATTTAACGATATTAAACACGTCGTTGCCGTTGTAAGCGGTAAGGGCGGAGTAGGTAAATCAATGGTTACTTCTATGCTTGCGGTAGAAATGGCAAGGAAAGGGTATAAGGTAGGTATACTTGACGCCGATATTACAGGTCCGTCAATACCGAAATCTTTTGGAATAACCGAAAATGCAATGCAAAACGATATAGGAATACTTCCTGCGGTTACTAAAACGGGTATAAAAGTAATATCCGTTAATATGATGCTTAAAGAACACGATGCACCTGTAATATGGAGAGGACCTGTTATAGCAGGTGCAGTCAAACAGTTTTGGCAGGAGGTTGTATGGGGAGACCTTGATTATTTATTTATCGACTGTCCTCCCGGAACGGGTGACGTTCCGCTTACCGTTTTTCAGACTATTCCCCTTGACGGTGCGGTTATAGTTACTTCTCCGCAAGACCTTGTATCACTTATAGTTAAAAAGGCGTTTAATATGGCACAAATGATGGATATACCGATTGTAGGTATGGTTGAAAATATGAGTTATGTTAAATGTCCCGATTGCGGTAAAGAGTTCAGCGTTTTCGGCGGTGGCAGTGAGAGCGTAGCCGAGCAGACGGGCGTACAACTTTTAGCAAAGATGCCTATTGACTTGTCTTTGTCGCAGATGGTGGACAACGGTTCAATAGAGCAGTTTAAGGGCGATTATTTAAAATCTGCCGTTGAAAAAATAGAAAAATTATGAGAATGAGAAGAAAAAAACACCTTGAAGACAGACTTTCGGGTGTCAGCGAATGTTTATATATAAGCGAGAGTGACGATAGAAATTTTAATACTGCCATACAAAACAAGGACTATATTGATATAGAAAATTGGTTTGGCAGAACGGCACCGCTTTATCTTGAAATAGGTTGCGGAAAGGGCAGATTTGCAATAGAATTTGCAAAGCAAAATCCCGATATTAACGTTTTGGCAATAGAAAAGGACTCAAACGTAATAGTGACCGCCTGTGAAGAAGCAATAAGCAATAATTTATCCAATCTTAAATTTATAAAAGGCTCGGCTGAATATATAGAGCGTCATATAAAAGAAAAAAGTGTTGACAGAATATTTTTAAATTTTTCCTGTCCGTTTCCTAAAAATAAGTATGCAACTCATAGGCTTACGAGTGCAAACTTTTTGGAAATTTATAAAAGGATTTTAAAAGACAGTGCAGAAATACATCAAAAAACCGACAATATGCATTTCTTTGAATTTTCAATTGAACAGTTTTCAAATAACGGTTTTAAACTGAAAAACGTTTCGCTTGACCTACATAACAGTGACTTTGAGGGTAACATAGTAACCGAATACGAAAGCAGGTTTATAGCACAAGGACTGCCGATTTACCGACTTGAAGCATATGTAAAATAATAATACGGAGTATCGCATAAAAGATTTACGATACTCCGTATTTTTGCCCCTAAACGTATTCTTTCGAGGGCAGGATTTTTTACTGCATTCCGAGTGCTTCAAGAGGAGAGACAACATTTCCGTCTTTTAATATCTCAACGTGAAGATGGCTTTTATCCGCACATTCGCTCGGTACTGTGCCGAGTGTACCGATAACCGTTCCTGCACTGACGCTGTCACCTGTATTTACTGTTACACCGTCAAGTCCGCAGTAACGTGCGGTGATGCCGTCGCCGTGGTCTATTGTTACATATTTTCCAAGTGTGGAACTTTCTTCAACATTTGTTACTGTCCCTGCACCTGCCGATTTGATTTCTGTTCCTTTTTCACACTGAATATCTATACCCGTGTGAAGTCGCATATCCCCGTAGGTGTCGGATTTTTGAAGTGCGGTATCGCTGTAACCTTTTGAAATATTACCCTCAGCCGGCATTACAAAACTTCTTTGTTCGGTTGCCTGTTCGGTATTTTGTTGTTCGTACGGTACATCACTTACTTCGTTGTTTACGTCTGCCGTACTGCTTTCCTCAATAATTTCTTCGCTATCATTATATGAACTTATATCCTCTTTATATGACTTATCTGAAATGTTAGACGAACTGTTGTCGGATGACTTGATATTATTATATCTCGATAACGCAAACCACGATGCCCCGCCTATTGCAATAAGGCAACAGATTATTATTGTATAAAAACCCGTTTTACCTACCGATTTTGTAAAGTTTTTGTTTTCATAGTATTTCATATACTTATATCTCCTTTGTTTTTTCCTTGCTTTAAATAGTATTGTCGAAAAATATTAAACATATTCCGTAAAAAAAGAAGTTCTCTGTAATAAAATTCTCAGAGGACTTCTTTTGACGTTTTTAATATTTATCAGGTGTTATTCCGTGTAACAGTAATACCGCTGTTGATGCCATTACCCCAAAATGGGAATATTTTTTTGAAAGTTTTATAATATATTCTCCTGTATATACTGTACCTCCAAAACAATCGGTAATATTTCTCTGTACGGTTACAAGTGCCGAATTGTTATCAATACTTGATACAGTGACGGTGTTTTTGCCGTTCATTCCGCAACTTATGACCGGAATACCGCTTTTCTCAAAAATATTCAGTGCTTTTATATTTGTATCTTCGCAAATTCCTATTATGCCGTCAGAAAAAATTTGACCGTCAAAACGGTCGGTATCATCTATAAAAAGAGCGACGCCGTTTTTTATCCTGACGTCGCTTTTTTTATACTCACTTATAACGGTAAAACCGTTACCGTCTAGTATTACTGCCTTATCGGAGATATAATTTGCCCCGTACAATGTAAGTATTTCTATTATTTCCTGTTCAGCATTACTTTTTCTCCCCGAAAAAAGAATTACCAAATTCCTCACCCAGAAAGTAGTATTTACTTAAAATACAACAATTATTTAATTAAATTTCTTATAACGTATGATGAGGCTAACATACCGGAGGCGGCAGGTACAAACGTCATACTCGCAACGGTTGGTTTATCGCTTGTTTCACGTGGTTTAATCGGGCGTTCGTCCGACCATACGACACTAAGTTTTTTAATATTACGTTTTTTAAGTTCATAACGCATAACCCTGCAAAGAGGACATTCTTTTGTATCGTAAATATCACTGATTTTAAGTTTTTCGGGATATAATTTGTTTCCCGTACCCATAACACTGATAATAGGTATATCCCGTTGGGTAGCGTTTTCTATAAGGAAAAGTTTTGCCGTTACGTTGTCAACAGCATCTATTATAAAATCAAATTTGTCAAACGGTATGTCACTTTCGGGTGTTACAAAAATCGGATATTCAATAATATTTATATTAGGGTTTATATCCTTGCAACGCTCCCTTACAACACAGGTTTTAAGTTTACCTACGGTAGAGTTAAGTGCAATTGACTGACGGTTTATATTGCTTTCGTTTACCGTGTCATTGTCAAAGAGATAAAGAGTACCTATACCGCTTCTTGCAAGTGCTTCTACTGCATAAGAACCGACACCGCCTATGCCGAAAACGGCAACGGCGGAGTTTTTTAATTTATCAAGTGAATTATCTCCAATAAGTGCTTTTGTTCTTGAATAAAAATCGTTTGTCATAAGCCTAACATTTTCATAAGGTAGGGGAGTTGTGCCTCAAAGTTTACACCGTATTTCATATAAGGGTAATTTTCATAGGTGTGTTTGATACAAGCACAGGTAAAGTCAACTGCCACCTGCGTTGCCTCTTTCAAACTTTTTTTGTTCATTATGGCAGACACAAGGGTGCTTGAAAATACATCGCCCGTTCCGTGATAACTTGTAGGAATACGCTCTGAAAAAGCATAGGAGGTTTCCTTACCGTCAAAGCATACGGCACCGATACTCTTATCGTCAAAGAATACTCCCGTAAGAACTATACTGCCAGAAGTCATTTTTGAAAGTCCCGATAGTACGGCATTTATATAATCCTCATCATAAGGTCCGTCTTTATACGGCATACCAAGCATAAAGGTTGCCTCTGTAATGTTAGGGGTAATTATATCGGCAGTTTCGCAAAGTTTTCTCATTTCCATCGGAAAATCGGGTGCAAATCCGCCGTACAGTTTGCCGTTATCCGCCATAACGGGGTCTACTACTACGATAGTATTATCGTTTTTAATCTCCTTTATTGCGTCCATAACAAGACCTATCTGCTCTTTTGAGCCAAGATAACCTGAATATACGGCATCAACCGTTATGTTTTCTTTCTTCCAATGCTTTGCTACGGGCATTATATCGTCGGTAAGGTCACGGAACGTGTAACCCGAAAAACCGCCTGTATGGGTTGATAAAACCGCCGTAGGAATAACAGGTGTTTCTATTCCTGCTGCCGACAGTATCGGTAAAGCCACCGTCAGTGAACATTTACCGAAACAAGATATATCGTGTATTGCCGCCACTCTTTTTTGGAGCATTTTAATATTACCTCTTTTTTGCTATTATTTTAGGACAAATGTCATTTAATATACAATTCTCACAATGTGCAACCCTTGCAGTACAAATATCTCTGCCGAAAAGTACCGTTCTGTGACAAAAATCGTTTGAACGCTCCTTCGGTAACAGTTTTCGCATTTCATTTTCTACTTTGAGTGGGTCTTTGGTTTTAACAAGTCCCAATCGGTTGCAAATTCTTATAAAGTGCGTATCGGTTACTACTGCAGATTTGCCGTAAATATCACCGCACACAAGATTTGCGGTTTTTCTTCCCACACCTGAAAGTGTGGTCAGTTCCTCTATGGTATCGGGTACCTTACCGTCAAATCTGCCTACAATATCTTTACCTATATTTATAAGGTCTTTCGCCTTTGTCTTATACAGTCCGCAACTTTTGATAAGTTCCTCAACACGCTTAATATCGGCATTTGCAAAGGCGAAAGCATCAGGAAATTCCTTAAACAGTGCAGGGGTGACAAGATTTACCCTCTTATCGGTACACTGAGCGGATAGCCTTACTGCTATTAACAGTTCAAATGCATTTTTGTAATTAAGCGAACATTTAGCATCAGGATACAGTTTTTCAAGCCTTTCGACCGCATTTAGTGCCAACTCTTTTTTACGCATGTGCTATATCTTCAAGAAATAAATCACGAGGTTTAATAAGTCTTAATCTATACATACCCTGTGCTACTGCCAATGATATTACAGCAGGTAAAATGAACTGCATTACAATAATTTCGAGTATCGCAACGGTTGATGAAAAACCTGCCCCAGTCATTGCAGAATAACTCATAAACTGACCTACCAGTCCCGCAGAACCCATACCCGAACCTACGGGGTTGCTTACCATTTTTAAAAGTGCTGACGAAACAGGTCCCAAAATTGCACTCGAAATTATTGACGGCAACCATATAAGCGGTTTTCTCATAATATTAGGCATCTGTAACATAGAAGTGCCGACACCCTGTGCTATAAGACCGCCTAATTTGTTTTCTCTGTAACTGATAACCGCAAAGCCTACCATATTACAACAACAACCTATTGTGGCGGCTCCTGCGGCAAGTCCCGTAAGTCCCATAGAAATTCCGATTGCGGCGGAGGATATTGGAAGTGTTAAAAGCATTCCCATAACTACCGATACTATCATACCGCCGATAATAGGACTTTTTTCAACGTTAATGTTAACAAGTGTACCAATCCATTTCATAGCGACCGAAATATACGGACCTATAAAATATCCTGCGGCACTGCCTAAAACTATGCAGGATATGGGGGTGACAATGATTTCAAGATTAGTTTTACCTGATACGAAATATCCTACTTCAATGGCAACGTAGGCTGCTATAAATGCACCCAAAGGCTCACCGGGTGTGCCCAAAACAAAACTTTCAAGTGAGAGTTTCGGAAAAGCACCCACCATACCTGCTACTGCCGCCGAAACGGTAGTAAGAGGTGAAGATTTGAGTTTACAGGCAACACCTACGCCTATTCCGGCACCCGTAATTGTTTTTGCAATATTTCCCATGACGGTTAAGTATTCGCCTACTAAGTTTTCACCTATAAGTTTACCTATCTGACAGATAATAGTACCGATAATAAGCGTGGAAAAAAGACCGTATGCCATACCCGAAAGTCCGTCGATAAACACTCTGTTTAAATATTTTTTAATCATATAAAATGTCCCCTTAAAGGTGCAATTTTTATTTTGTCATAAGTTCGCAAATAAGACTGCTGTGCTCTACGGGATTTTCAACCGAACGTCCGCCGATAAGACAGGCTTCTGCATAGAGCAGTTTTGCATATTTACATAGTGTTTCTTTATCCTCTTTATAAAGTGACTTTAATTTTTCTGCAACGGGGTGCCCTGCATTGATTTCAAGGACTAACTGTGCCTTTACCTTTTCATCTGCCCCCGGCATTGAATTGAGCGTTTTTTCCATTTCAAGTGAAATACCGCCCTCACTTGTAAGGCATACGGGGTGATTTTTAAGTTTGCTTGTAAATCTTACTGCGTTAACGCTGTCGCCAAGTGCCTTTTTCATCTCTTCAAACATATCTTTCGACTGTTTGTTTTCATTTTCAAGTGCTTTTTTCTCTTCCTCACTGTCAAGGTTAAGATTTTCGTCACAAACGTTTACAAACTTCTTACTGTCATAGTCCATAAGCATTTTCAGTGCAAATTCGTCAACATTTTCAGTAAGATAAAGTATCTCAAAGCCCTTGTCTTTAACGGCGTCACACTGCGGTAACATCTCGATTTTTTCAACCGTTTCACCGCAGGCGTAATAAATGGTATCCTGACCGTCTTTCATACGTTCGGTATACTCTTTTAAGGTCACATACTTCTTTTCGTTTGATGATACGAATAAAAGCAGGTCTTTTAATACATCTTTATTCATACCGTATCCGTTGTAGACGCCGAATTTCAGTTGTATACCAAATGCCTTGAAAAATTCTTCGTATGCTTCTCTTTCGTTTTTGAGCATTTTTTCAAGTTCGCTCTTTATCTTCTTTTCAATGGTTTTCGCAATCAGTTTTAACTGACCGTCGTGCTGTAACATCTCACGGGAAATATTAAGCGAAAGGTCTTCACTGTCAACAAGTCCCTTTACAAAACTAAAATAATCAGGTAAAAGGTCGGCACACTTATCCATTATAAGTACGCCTTTTGAGTATAATTGAAGTCCCTTTTCGTATTCTTTGGTGTAATAGTCAAAGGGTGCGTGTTTCGGGATAAACATTAAAGCGTGGTAGGTAGCCTGACCTTCGGTGCTCGTGTGAATTACCTTTGCAGGGTCTTCATAATCGTAAAACTTCTCTTTATAGAAATTGTTGTAATCTTCTGCCTTTATTTCCGATTTACCCTTTTTCCAAAGCGGAATCATACTGTTAAGGGTGCGAATTTCGGTAACGTCCTTGTATTCGCCCTCTTTACCCTCGACAGGCTCTTTTGTGGTAAATTCCATCTTAATCGGGTGGCGGATATAATCCGAATACTTCTTTACAAGCGAACTGATTTTATATTGGTCAAGGTATTCGCTGTATTTTTCGTCGTCGGTATCGTCCTTAATATGCATAGTAACTACCGTACCGAAACTTTCCTTGTCGCAAGGCTCAATGGTATAACCCGATGCACCCGTAGAGTTCCATTTATATGCCTGTTCACTGCCGAATGCTTTGGTTTCAACCGTAACCTCGTCACTTACCATAAACGCAGAATAAAATCCTACGCCGAACTGACCTATTATATCAACATTTTCGGTCTTTTCATTTTCGCTCTTAAAGTCAAGAGAACCGCTCTTTGCAATGGTACCTAAATTTTTATCAAGTTCTTCCTCGGTCATACCGCAACCGTTGTCAATAACCTTTATAATTCTGTTGTCCTTGTCAAGTTCTATTCTAATCTCAAAGTCATCAGCCTTTAAGCCTACCGAATTATCGGTAAGGGATAGAAAATATAACTTGTCAAGAGCATCGGAAGAATTCGATATTATTTCACGCAAAAATATTTCTTTGTGTGTATATATTGAATTAATCATCATATCAAGAAGTTTTTTTGATTCTGATTTAAACTGTTTTGTACGCATAATAATCACCTTTTAAAATTAATCTTCTGTTTTAACCTTAATTGCAAGGTCGTCAAGTTGTTTACCGTCAACTTCTGCGGGTGCACCCGACATAAGTTCGCTTGAATTTGCAATTTTCGGGAACGCAATTACATCACGAAGCGAATCGGAACCCGTCATTAACATACAAAGTCTGTCAAGACCTATTCCCATACCGCCATGAGGGGGAGCACCGTACTTAAATGCACCCGTAAGGAAGCCGAATTTCTGTTCTGCCTCTTCGTCGGAGAGCCCCAATGCTTTAAACATATGCGACTGCAACTGCGGGTCGGTTATACGCAGTGAACCGCTTGAAAGTTCGATACCGTTAAGTACCAAATCATAAGCGTTGGCGAATACTTTTTCGGGCTGGGTATCAAGATACTTGATACATTCGTCAAGCGGTGCGGTAAACGGGTGGTGCATAGCATCGTAATTACCCGTTTCCTCATTGTATTCAAAGAACGGAAATTCCGTAATCCAAAGGAAGTTGTATTTATCGGGTATTATGTTAAGACGTTTTGCAACGGTAAGGCGAAGTGCACCTAAAACCGAAAGTGCAGTTTTTTTACGGTCGGCAACTATGAGTATAACGTCGCCCTTTTCGGCACCTACTCTTTCATATATAGCACTCATTTCATCTTCGCTCATAAACTTTGCAAACGAGCAAGACGGCGTATCATCTATAAAGCGTATAAACGCAAGACCTTTTGCACCGATACCTTTTGCTTCTTCGGTAAGTTTGTCTATTTCTTTTCTTGTATAAACTTCGGCACCGCCTTTTGCGTTTATGGCCCTTACCGTACCGCCGTTTTTAACGGTATCGGCAAAAGCACCGAAACCGCAACCCTCAACAATATCCGAAAGGTCGGTTATCTTCATATCAAAACGGGTATCGGGTTTGTCAGAGCCGTAATCGTTCATAGCATCGGTATATGTCATTCTCGGCAGGGGAGTGGGTATATCTACGTCTAAAACCTCTTTAAACAGTCGTTTTACATACCCCTCTGCAATAGCAAAAACATCTTCACGCTCAACAAATGACATTTCAAGGTCAACCTGTGTAAATTCAGGCTGTCTGTCGGCACGTAAATCCTCATCTCTGTAACAACGGGCAAGTTGCATATAACGGTCAAACCCCGAAAGCATAAGCAACTGCTTGTACATCTGAGGGGACTGGGGAAGTGCAAAGAAACTGCCCTTATGCACACGTGACGGAACAAGATAGTCCCTTGCACCCTCAGGTGTGGATTTTATAAGAGTAGGCGTTTCTATTTCAAGAAAACCGTTTTCGTCAAAATAATCTCTTGTTATTTTTGCAATTTTATGTCGCATAATTATATTGTTTTGAAGATTTTGTCGTCTTAAATCCAAATAGCGGTATTTAAGACGTACTTCTTCTTTGGCTCCCGTATCGGGTAAAATTTCAAACGGAGGAGTTTGGGATTCTCCGAGTATTTTAAGGGTTGTAACCTCTATTTCAATGTCGCCGGTGGGTATTTCGGTATTTACAGAAGAACGCATACGCACAGTACCCTTTGCCATAAGTACAAATTCACTTCTTGCAGTGAATGCTTTTTCAAAAATTTCCTTGTCGGTGTTTTCGTCAAATGCGAGCTGGATGAGCCCGGAACGGTCACGCAGATCAACGAAGGTAAGGCC
>CALGCE010000166.1 GCA_937884625.1 uncultured Clostridia bacterium | reverse complement strand
CATTGTTACCATCTGAAAAATAAGCTACGCATTTTAATTCCTTGTGTTTTTCATCATTATTTGCAAACTTGTCCATATCATCCAAAAACACTATTGCTGGTTGATTTTCAATGGCGTTTTTAAGGTTATCAGCCGATTTTTCGCCTATTCTTTCAAGTTTTTTTACCTTGTCAAAATCAAGCGTGTAAATATCCACTATATTTGATATAAGCCCTGCTTCTGATAATTGTTCAAGTACCGCAGGTCCTAAGCCCTCTATATCCATAGCATCCCTTGATGTAAAGTGAATAAGATGCCTTAATAACTGTGCAGGACAGTCTGCATTGGTACACCGTATTACCGCTTCGCCGTCTTCTCTTGAAACGGGGGAACCGCAGGACGGACAAACAGTCGGCATTTCATAAGGTTTGCCGTTTTCTTTGTGTACTTTAACACCTAATACTTCGGGTATTATTTCTCCGGCTTTTCTTACAATTATCGTATCTCCTATACCTATACCCTTTGAAGATATAAAATCTTCATTGTGAAGTACCGCACGGCTTACGGTAGTACCTGCAAGTTGTATGGGCTCAAAAACGGCGGTAGGGGTTAATGCACCCGTTCTTCCGACGTTTATTTCAATGCTTTTTAATACCGTTTCTTTTTCTTCGGGAGGATATTTATAGGCAACCGCCCATTTGGGGTATTTTGCGGTACTGCCTAATTGTTTGCGGTATTTAAGTTCATTTACCTTTATTACCGCACCGTCAATATCGTAAGCGAAATTTCCTCTGTTATTACCGATATACATAATTTCATCTATCGCTTCGTCGATATTCTTGCATAATTTGTATGACGGTAAGACGTGAAAACCTAATGATTTTAAGAAATCAAGGGTTTCTATATGGGTTTTAAATTCTTTTTCGGTTATACGCTGAATATTAAAAATAAATATGTCAAGACCTCGACTTGCGGTTATGGCGGAGTTTTTTTGCCTTAACGACCCTGCCGCCGCATTTCTTGGGTTTTTAGCAGGATTTTCGCCTAATAATTCCTGACGTTCAACCAACTTTAAAAAACTTTCTTTCGGCATATACACTTCGCCACGAACTTCAAGTACACCTTTAAAATCTATTTGTTTAGGTATAGACTCTATTTGTAAAAGATTTGCCGTTACGTCTTCGCCTACCGTTCCGTCGCCCCTTGTAGAGCCTCGAACAAATTTGCCGTTTTCATATTCAAGAGATACCGAAAGACCGTCAATTTTAGGCTCAACCGAAAATGCAGTCCTTAGAGTGTCTATTTTTTCTGCAAATTCACGCAGTTCTTCGGTGCTGAAAACGTCCTGCAAACTTTCCATTTTTACAGAGTGTGTAACGGGGGAGAATAGATTAAGTGCCACACCGCCTACCTTTTGTGTCGGCGAATCGGGTGTTATCAGTTCGGGATATTCTTTTTCAATCTGTTTTAGTTCACTCATTAATGCATCGTACTCAAAATCTTCTATTTCTGGTGCATCTTGATTATAATACAACTCATTGTGATGCCTTATAATTTTTGTCAGTTCCGAAGCCTTTTTTTTAGCCTGTTTGAAATCCATATTGACCTCCGTTATCTTAAATCCGAATAGTTGAATATTTCATCTGCTATATCGTCGCCCGGTTCTTCAATAACATTCGTGTAAGAATCGGGGACTACTCCTACTATTACGGTTTGTGCCGCTATCGCCGTAGTAGAAACCGAAAAACTGTCAGAGTAACCTAGCAGTATTATGTTAGCAGAAATGTTTATTTCAGTTATTATTTGATGAAGTACCTGATTGATACCCGCATCGAAAAAATTACTTTTGAAATCAACCTTTGAAGTATGGGTTTGTTGCATATGAAAGGTTATTTTCGGTCCTAATCCTACCGTATAGGTACCGCCTAAAAGTGTGCCTAACGGTATAGATATATTAAAATATGTCTTATCGCTCATAATATTTGAAATTTCATTTGAAATTTTGCTTTTAAAAAGGTTTACCTGCTTTGTGTCGATTTCAACACCTGTAAACCTGCCCTCTTGGTTTCGTGATATTCTCGAAATTCCGTCATAGGTTATATTTCCCTTTTCAATGACGTTTACAATGGCTTCATTTGCCGCATTTAAAAGTATTGTTTCCGCCTGACTTTTGGCGTATGTAACAATCAGAGGTCGAACTTTATAAAGTATTACAGCACAGGAAATAATTAAAACTAAAATCAGTATAGACCATCTTAAAAAGGTTTCTTTTAAATTCCTTTTGTTAATTTTCAAGATAACTCCCTCTTTCCGCAATATATTTTACGAAAATCGGGATAAAAATGTTAAAAATTGCCTTTTAAATATTATAACACACACGCAAGATAAGTCAAAGAATATTTTAAAATACAACAAAAAAACACTTGACAAAACGGTCGGCTTAATATATCATATTAGATATGCCGCTGTGGCGGAATAGGCAGACGCAAGGGACTTAAAATCCCTCGGTGGCAACATCGTACCGGTTCAAGTC
>CALGCE010000165.1 GCA_937884625.1 uncultured Clostridia bacterium | reverse complement strand
ATAGCCTTACCTATATCGTGAAGAAGTCCTGCACGTTTGGCAAGTGTAACATCGGCACCGAGTTCTGCCGCAATAAGTCCTGAAAGATAACAAACTTCAAGCGAATGGTTAAGTACGTTCTGACCGTAACTTGTACGGAAATGAAGACGTCCTAAAAGTTTAATGATTTCAGGATGCAGACTGTGGACACCCGAATCAATCATTGCACGTTCGCCCTCTTGCTTGATAACCGCCTCGACCTGTGCAGTCGCCTTTTGTACGGTCTCCTCGATTCTTGCAGGATGTATTCTTCCGTCAAGAATAAGTTTTTCAAGTGTTACACGGGCAATCTCACGGCGTATCGGCTCAAAACTCGAAACGGTGATAGCCTCGGGTGTATCGTCGATAATAAGGTCAACACCCGTAGCATTTTCAATGGCACGGATATTTCTACCCTCTCTGCCGATAATTCTGCCCTTCATTTCATCGTTGGGCAGGTTGACAACCGATACTGTGATTTCGGAAGAATGGTCTGCCGCACAGCGTTGTATTGCGTGGGCAATAACCTCACGGGCAAGTTTATCGGACTCGTCCTTAGTCTGTTGCTCGAATTCTATTATTTTGACTGCTTTTTCGTGATTTAATTCACTGTCAAGCATTTCGAGTAACTGTGCTTTTGCCTGTTCCTTTGAAAGACCTGAAATTTTTTCAAGCATTTCAAGTTGACTTTTCTTTACACGTTCACATTCTTCAATTTTTTCATCAATTTCTTTTGATTTTAATGCAAGTTTTTCTTCCTTTGCCTCAAAATTTTCTATTTTGCGGTCAAGGGATTCTTCCTTTTGTTGAAGTCTATGCTCCTGACGTTGTACCTCACTTCTTCGCTCACGCAAATCACGTTCGGTATCTTGACGCAGTTGTATTGTTTCCTCTTTGACTTCAAGCAAAACCTCTTTTTTCTTTGCTTCGGCAGTTTTCATAGCATCGTTAAGTATACGTTTAGCCTCTTCTTCCGCAGAGCCTATTGCCTTTTCAGCAGACTTGCGACGGTAGGCAGAACCTATACAAAAACCGACTATTGCCAAAACAACGGCGATAATGCCGAAAATTACATACGTTAAAGTACTGGGCATAAAATGCACCCCCTCTATATAGTAAAGCGGAGTTTTCGTACGGTAGGTTATGTGTACATCGGGACCCGCTGTTTTCCCCCCGTGATTATTAATCTTTGCTTTTCTTCGGTTCGCCAATACCTTAAAAAGCATATTAATTTATCCATATAATATTACCACTACATTTATTTTCTGTCAAGCATTATCTACTGCTTGTTGTACCTTTTTAGACCTTTTGCAACAATTTATACATATTAAATAAAGTAATAATTGGTGTCCCACGCAGGTAAGCCTTTAAAATGTCGCATATATATTTTGTAGTCACTTCTTATGGATAAAATCGCTTTCGGAAGAGTGGTCAAATCTTCGCTTTTGTGATAACAGGCTATCTGCATTTTGGGTTTGCATCGTTTTATAGTTTCGGCACCGCCCATTATTGCAGGAAGTTCTGCACCCTCTATGTCCATTTTTACAAATGTTATATCTGCGTCGTCTGCAATACTGTCGAGCGTTACGGACTTTACCTTTATTCCGCCCTCCTTAACCGATGATGCACGGGAGCCGTCCATATTAAAATCTACATTTCCGCACACGTCTGATGCACAGGCGTTTATCAAAGAAATATCGGGATTGTCCTTTAATAATAAAGACATCTTGTTATAACTTTTTTTATCAGGCTCAACCGCATAAATGTGCGTATAGGTATCAACCCTACCCAAAAAATCCAAAACGGTGTCCCCTCTGTACGCACCGAAATCAACGTATGTTTCACACCCACCTAATTTTAAAAATGTTTCGTAAGGCTCGTCAAGGGGCACTTCACAGTCATATAGGTAGTGTATATCTCCGCTTAATTTGTATTTTACCGTATTTTCAAAGGTTTTCTTTGATATACTATCGGCAAGAAGTGAATATATTTTTTGAAGTTCTTGTTTGTTTTGCTGTGCATATAAGCCGTCAAAAAGAGTATCTCCGCATACGGGAACATCGGGTGCGTATAATTCCTGCTGCGATGCAATTTTATTAATGTTATTTAAAACTTCGTCAAGACAGGTGCCAAAACACAACAGCACCACCATATCGCCGAATTTGTTTTTTAGTTCCAAATAACGGCTGACCTTAAATCCGTGAAAGTATTTTTCACGCACAAAACCGTCACTTGCAAAAACACCGCTTATTTTTATATCGTGTTTTTCAAGTTCTGCAATAATTTTATCGGCACCGTTTCCCATTCCGTATAATACTATGGGCTTGTTTACTTTTTTTAAATAATTCCATAAATCATTTTTCATAAGACAATTATACATAATTTTAAGAAAAAATACAAGAAATATACTTAAATATCGGTTGACAAACAAGGAAAAAAGTGTATAATATACTTAAATTTCAGAGTAGACGGTTTGGCGTCAAGTGCTGTGCGGACGGGGAGTTGCCGTACAGACGAAGTACCGTTTTTACGGTATGCGGTCTTACCGTTGCATCCCGCTGACAAATAATATGAAGATTTTTAATCTCCCTATTATCGGTTGGTAACGGATGATGGGGAGGTTTTTATTTTGCAAAAAAGTATGACAAAAAAATTATGTTTATCGGCAGTTATGGCGGCGTTTTATGTGGGCTTTGATTACCTTGCAACTGTGTTTAGTTCGGTGTTTTCAGGCACTATAAAAATATCGCTCAGCGGTTTTCCGATTATTATTGCGGCAATAGTTGCAGGTCCGATTTGGGGTATGGCGTCGGGATTTGTCGGTGCGTTTATCGGTCAGATGATTACCTACGGATTTACTGCCACAACGCTTTTATGGGTTTTACCGGCAGTCATAAGAGGTGCTGCAACGGGACTGCTTTTTATTGCGTTTAAAAGAAGTTGCAAAACATATATTTTGGCAGTTGAAACAGTGATAAGTTCACTTCTTGTTACGACTTGTAACACATTTGTTATGTATGTTGACAGCAAACTGTATAACTACTATTCCTATGCATATGTTTTCGGCGGACTGATACCCCGAATATTAAGCGGAATAATAACCGCAGTGGTATTTGCCGTACTGTTACCGCCCATAATAAAAGTATTAAAGAAAAATATGAAAATATAAATACTATCTTTTTGTTGACAATTTATTGTGATTGTGATAAAATATTTCAGTCACATACGGAGAGGTATCGAAGCGGTCATAACGAGGCGGTCTTGAAAACCGTTTGGTGGCAACACCACAAGGGTTCGAATCCCTTCCTCTCCGCCATTTTTATTTGATTACAATTTGATATTAAAAATATATGTTCAGCATACGGAGTAGTACTCAAGTTGGTGACGGGCAACAATTACGAGTGCTTCCTGCGGAAGAAGAAACAAGTAATTGTTGGCGTAGCGGTCGAAAAAATCCGTCGCTCCAAGACGGAAATTTTTTCGGGCACCGCAAGAGGGCAAGCCGAGGAACATAATTTTTAAGATTTATCATATTTACAATTAAATATTTAAAATACAAATTCAGCATACGGAGTAGTACTCAAGTTGGTGACGAGGCGCCCCTGCTAAGGGCGTAGGTCGGGTAACCGATGCGAGAGTTCGAGTCTCTCCTACTCCGCCAAAGCGAAAACCTATCACGCAAGTGGTAGGTTTTCGCTTTGTATTATTCATTATTCATTTTTAAATATTCAATATTCATTAAATCAGCGTGATAGGTTTTCTAAATGAATAATGAATACTGAAAACTTAAAAACGAATAATTTTGGTGTGCCTTCGGCACAAAATAATTAATGTGTCTGCGGGTGTTAAGTGGAACACATCACATCCCTTTACAAACAATTAATTCCGCAGTATACTAATATTGGCAAATTAGAATTTGCGGAGGTAAGGTGCTATGAAACAGAGGCGGTCTGTTTTAATCACAGTTTTGCCATTTGTTATACTTTTCGTTGCTATGGTATGCTTTTTGGTAGTATTTAGAGAACTTCCGAATGTGATAGGAGTGCATTTCGGGCCTGACGGAAAATTTGATGTTTATGATTCAAAAATGTTGGGCTTTTACCCCTTTGTGGCGGGATTTGGAATTATGAGTATCTTTCTGCTTTTAGGAAAGATTACAGCAAAGGTTAAGATTGGGATTAGGGTAACACAAAAGGGCGAACATATTCTTCGCATTTTACTACGGATATATTGTCACTTTTTTATATGGATATTGTCATTGTTTTTCACACGCTGGACTTACTCTGTTATTACACAGACACCAAATAATTTGTTGTTTCTTAAAATAATATCATTTCTCTTTATAATCAGCATTCCGTCTATGATAATAATCTTTATTGTAGTCATAATAAGGTACAAAGCCTGAACATTGTTAAATTTTTTGTGCATTAATTTCATTTTTCGTGAAAAACTATACCTACAAATCTTTTTTGAGGTGATATAAATGTTTAAGCACGAAAAAATGTTATTTCATCCTGTTGAAATAGAGCGTCCAAACCCACAGTATGCCGCTTTGTTACAAGAGCAGTTGGGCGGTGCAAACGGCGAATTAAAGGCGGCTATGCAATATATGTCGCAAAGTTTCCGAATAAGGGACCAAGAAATTAAAGATCTGTTTCTTGATATAGCCGCAGAGGAATTAGGTCATATGGAAATGGTAGCACAGACTATTAATCTGCTAAACGGTCACGATGTAGATGCCTCTACCGTTCCCGCCGGCGAAATACAGACACATGTTTTATTGGGACTTAATCCCGGATTAATCAATGCATCAGGCTATTCGTGGACGGGCGACTATGTTACAGTTACGGGCGACTTGTGTGCAGACCTGCTTTCAAATATCGCATCGGAGCAACGAGCAAAGGTTGTTTACGAATACCTTTACCGTCAGATAAATGACAAAAAGGTAAAGGAAACAATTGATTTTTTGTTAAACCGAGAAGAAGCACACAATGCTATGTTCCGTCAGGCGTTTAATAAGGTGCAAAACACAGGTTCAAACAGAGATTTCGGAACTACAAAAGCGGCAAAGATGTATTTCAGTATGTCGGAGCCGTCGCCTGATGACAGTCCGTTCCCGCAAACCGATGTTAAACCCGTTACTTTTAAATAACCCAAAAGCACTGTTGAAATTACCGACAGTGCTTTAAATTTATTCTTTATATTAAGTTAATAATCCGTTTTTTCTTTTGTTTGGCAAATTCATATGCAAGTGCGGTACCGCTGTTTGGTTGGTAGTCATACGTTTTATGTTTAGGGGGGAGATATTTTTCGTCATAATAAAATATACAAATATCACTTTCTTTAATCATTGCCTGATTTCTCTCAACATAATTTGCCCTGCCCGAAGAATACTTTGTAGGGTGTTCATACTCTTCGTCATAGTCTTCAAAGGAACACTTTTCTTTGTGTATCACTTCGTGAATACGCTCGATTTCAGCTTTGCTTTCTTTTAATATCGCAAATTCGTGACGGCAGGTAAATACAATTCTTTTAATATTTGGATATTTTTCTTGCAACTGCGTTACAATGTCGTGACAAAGACTGTTAAATTCACTTCTGCTACCGAAAATAAAATTTACAATACCCTCGTTTTCAATTAACTGCGTAACCGTATTTCTTACTTTTTGTTTAAGTTCATCAGTTGTGTTTATTTTCCTGTGCCCTATAAAACAAACCGAGTTTTCCAATTTAAACACCTCTAAAACAAGTATATCAAACACAAAACCAAAAATCAACACTATTTGTGTTTGTTTCTTACCGACAGAGTGTGTATTTATATCTTTTTTCAACCTATACTGATAGTGTTATAAAATACTGTCAGAGGTGGTTTTTTGAAACTTGATACAATAGGTGCTAACATTAGAAATATACGGTTACAACGTAAAATGCGTCAGGAAGATTTGGCAGAAAAAGCAGAGTTAAGTCCTAATTATATCGGTGCTATCGAAAGAGGCGAAAAAATACCCTCTTTGGAAACATTATTAAATATTATTAATGTATTAAACGTATCGTCAAATATTGTATTATGTGATGTTGTTAACGCCGATTATAATGTTAAAACCTCACTTTTGTCGGAAAAGATAGATAAACTCCCCTCAAACGAAAGAGAAACGATATATGCGGTAATAGATACAATGGTGTCACATTTAAAAAAGTAATTGCAAAAACAAACGGTATTGGCGTAGGGGAGGGCACAGAGACCCTCCCCTACAATATTACAGCCCCATTAAATATGTCCTACACAACACAACGGCTATCTCGTTTCGAGATAGCCGTTTACTGTTTTATTCAAGTATAAAAATTTGTACGTTTCGTCTGCCGAAAGCGGTACAGGCACTTCTTGTCGCAAAGAACAGGTCTACGTTAGTAGGATGTGACCTTACAAATCCGCCCGTATCTGCCGCAATGGCAAATCCGTAGGTAACCCTACCGTCGGCAGACTTAATATAAAGTTTCGTGCCGTAAGGAATGACTTTCGGATTAACTGCAATATATCCCGGTTGCGGTGCTACGCCCGTAGAACAGTTATGTCCCGTATAGGTATAACCCGTTGCCTGAACGGTCATCACCTTTTTATATTTTACCGGTGCACCGTTTTGGTCAAGTTCTATCGGCGAGGACGGCTTTAATGTTGATACGCAGTTTACACTGTCGCTCGTTTTTACCGCCTTTTCAACCTTTTTTGTTCCTACTATCTGTTTGCCGTTTACCGCATTTGTCAGGGTGACTACATTATTTACGGTGGTTTCAACGGTAGTGCCGTTTACAATCTTTGAGGTGTATTCAACCTGCTGTACACCGTCTGTTCCGTTTGAAAGTTTGGTTACCTTTCCTGCCTCTAATTTAGAGGAATAAACGGTATCAAGCGAACACGGTATCGCCTGTGTATAACTTCCCGTAACATAATTTACGTCGGCATAATCAATATATGCGGTTTTGGTTATTACCGTATCTGCTGACGGCTCGACCATATCATACTCGTCGACCGTATAACCTAACTTTGCAAGTATTTCTCTTACCGTACTTTTAACCGTATAAATTTCGGTTGTGTTTTCGCCTACCGTTACATATACGGGAAAACGGTAAGCAAGTGATACCTCTGTAACCTTACCGACAGTAGAGGTACCGAGTATTTCATATTCGTCTGATTTAAGTTTTACCGAGTCTATTGCATCGGCTACGTCATTCGCAAGGGTGCGAACAATAAAAGTTTCTTTACCGTCTGAAATTCTGACGGTGTTTACCGAGAGTTGTAAAAAAGCCGTTGCAGCAATAGACGCTATAAGCAAAACTGCAATCAAGGGTAAACGTATCTGTGCGAAAAAATCTTCTCCGAACAGAGTTTGTTTTATTCTTTTCAGCATTAAATAACTCCTTTTAATTTAAGTGACGAACCACTTTTGGTTTCGTTTTCTCAAACCGCCCTGCCATTATATTAAAGCAAACACACTATGTCAAGGCAAAAATCGACCGTGTTTTTGTGCAGTTTGACGAAAAAACACCGAAAAAACAAAAAGTTACAAGTTTGTAACCAAATATTTTTAGAACTCATTTACATTTTTTGTCAAATACCTTGTGCAACCATACAATTTTACGCCCTTTACGGTGCAAAACGCAGTTTGATTACTAATATTATTACCATAAAAAGGGGGAAATTATACCACATATCGAATAAATTTTCAATATTTGCCACTTTGCTGACTATATATGCGGTATAAAAATTCACAAAAAAGTTTTTGAAAGTTTTGGATTTTTCTCTTTTTGCGACATTTTTTTCGGTATTTACATTATATAATATATCTGCGGAGGGAGAGAGATGGTTGTATATGCCGACGTGCTTATAGTTTTAAATCTGTTTGTTGATTTTCTTTTGTTGCGTTTTACTTCTAACCTTATTAAATGTGAGCCTACCTTATTTAGACTAAGTCTAGCGTCGGTATTATCTGCCGTCACTTCCCTTTACATATTTTTGCCACAGTCGGCGGTGGCGGTTGAAATTGCGGTAAGGATTGTTTTGTGTGCCGTTATAACCCTTGTATGTTTCGGTTTTAAAAATTTAAAATTCTATTTTAGGGCGTGTGCGGTATTTTTTGCGGTAACATTTTGCTACGCAGGGGCAATGATGGCATTATGGTACGTTGCAAAACCAAATGGAATGGTAATAAACAATTCGGTTGTGTACTTTAATATATCTCCGCTGTTTTTAATACTGTTTTCGGTTATAGGATATTTTTTGGTAAGTGTACTTCGTAAGGTCCTTTCACGCAACGCACAGTATGCCAAAAGGTGTGAAATCAAGATAACCGCTTTCGGCAGGGATACCGTAACTCCTGCCATAATAGATACTGGCAACTCATTGGAGGACGTTTTCGGCAACAGTGAGATAGTAATAGCCGATAAAAAACAGTTTGACAATTTATTTTACGGTATTGACGAGCAAAAACTAAATACGAGGTACCGAAAACTTCCGCTTAGTACCGTTACGGGAAGCAGTACGCTTGACGGCTATCGCTGTGACAGGGCGTACATTACCTACGGCGGTAAGACGGTAACGCTTGAACGACCGATACTTGCAGTAGCAAAAGAGCCACTGTCGGAAGAAATCGGTGCAATAATTAATCCGAGGTCGATAGAATGAACAAAGGAATATATGGGGTGTATCGCTTGAAAATCACGAAATTTGTATTTAACTTATTAAAGAAGATAGGTGTTATAAAGCCTACATATTATATAAACGGACCTGACACTCTGCCTCCTCCGTTATCGGTCGAGGAGGAGCAAAGGCTGGTTAGTGATAACAGTGATACCGCAAGGGAAAAACTTATAGTACATAATTTGCGGTTGGTGGTGTATATTGCAAGGAAGTTTGACTCGGCAGGGGTAAATATAGAAGACCTTATATCCATAGGTACGATAGGACTTATAAAGGCGGTAAATACTTTTTGTGCAGAAAAAAACATAAAACTTGCAACCTACGCTTCAAGGTGCATAGAAAACGAAATACTTATGTATTTAAGGAAAAGTTCTTCGCAGAAAAACGAGGTATCCATAGACGAACCGCTCAATATCGACTGGGATGGCAACGAACTGTTGCTATCTGACATTTTGGGCAGTGACGGCGACGAGGTAGGCAGAGGCATAGAGCAGGAGGACGAAAGATTTTTACTTTTGGGATTTGTCGGCGAACTTCCTGCAAGGGAACGTCAGATAATGGAAATGCGGTTTGGAATGAACGGGTATAACGAATATACGCAAAAGCAGGTTGCCGACGCTCTTGGCATTTCGCAGTCGTATATATCAAGACTTGAAAAGCGAATTATAACCAAATTAAAAAAACAGATTGAAAAAGCGATATGAATTGTGTATAATGTATTAGGGTGAAATATACATTGGATAGTACAATAATCATCTTTTTAGGGATATTTGCACTTATCAACGTTGCGTCTGCGGTGGTTTGTGTATATGATAAGCAAAGGGCAATTTGGGGCGGATGGCGTGTAAGCGAAGGTCTGCTTATGCTCTTGGCTATTGCAGGTGGTGCGACGGCAATGTATATAACTATGCTACGAATAAAACACAAAACAAGACATATGAAATTTATGATAGGTTTGCCTGTAATAATAGCGGTACAGGCAGTACTGATTGTGTTTGTTGTATCAAGATTGCTGTAATATTTTAAAATAAATTTTAATAATGTCTTCGGGGCGAGGTGCAATTCCTCACCGGTGGTAAAGCCCACGAGCCTTTTGGTTGATTCGGTGCAATTCCGAAGCCGACGGTACAGTCCGGATAAGAGAAGAATGTTTTTACGTTTTCGTCCTCACTGTCGGTGGGGACGTTTTTTTGGGGGACAGTGGAATTTATGAGAAAAAATAAAACTTTAAGTATTACCGTTACCGCCGTAATGACGGCAATAGGTACCGTTATATATATGGTATTCCCCGAAATACCGCTTTTGCCGTCGGCAGAGTATCTTAAAATGGACTTTTCGGATATACCCGCACTGCTGTCGGGAATACTGTTGGGTCCGCTGTACGGGGTTGCGGTCGAGGTAATCAAGAATATAATACACCTTGTAAAGTCAACTACTTTCGGCATCGGCGAACTGATTAATGTAGGTCTTGGCTCGTCACTCGTTTTATCGCTTACGGGCTTTATGAAACTTTTTTCAAAGATTTTTAAGAAAGACGGCTTTTCCTTTAAGGTTTACATAATATCGGCTGTTTTGACGGTAGTTACGGCAGTGTTTACGGGGTGGCTTTTAAACGCAATCTTAACACCCGTCTACTTTGCGATTATGGGATTTCCGATAACCGCCAAAACCGTTTTTGCAGGGGTTTTGGGCTCCACCGTTTTAAATACGGTTAAGGCATCTTTAAACGTGTTGCCGTTTTACCCCGTGTATTCGGCGTGTTATAAGGCATTTATTAAAATTTGCCATTGACAAATGTATAATATGTGTTAAAATATTATTTGTAATTTAATAAGGTTCCTTATCAAGAGTGACGGAGGGGACAGGCCCTGTGATGTCCGGCAACCTGTTTTATACAAGGTGCTAAATCCTGCGGATAATCCGAAAGATGAGGTTTTATAAAGCCTTCCTTTCAAAGGAGGGTTTATTTTTTGGGAGATGAATGAAAGATGTCTAAAATGTTGTTTACATCAGAATCTGTTACCGAGGGACACCCCGATAAGGTGTGCGACCAGATTTCCGACGCTATACTCGACTATATAATTTCGCAGGACAAAAACGCACGTGTTGCCTGTGAGACCTTTTGTACTACGGGTTCGGTAACCGTAATGGGTGAGATTACCACGAGTTGCTACGCCGATATACCGCAGATTGTAAGGGACGTGCTTTGTGATATAGGATATGACGGTCCTTCGTCGGGTTTTGACGGTAATACCTGTTCGGTTACAACTTCGATAGACAAGCAGTCGCCCGATATTGCGTTGGGCGTTGATAAATCGCTCGAATATAAGGACGGCGAGGACGACGTCTACAATCTTCACGGTGCAGGTGACCAGGGTATGATGTTCGGTTATGCCTGTGACGAAACGCCCGAACTTATGCCGCTGCCTATTTCTCTTGCACATAAACTCTCTTTTAAACTGACACAGGTTAGAAAATCAGGAGAAATTGATTATTTAAGACCTGACGGAAAAACTCAGGTTACGGTAGAATATAATGACGGTGTACCGCAAAGGGTAGATGCGGTAGTGGTATCAAGTCAGCACTCGCCCGACGTTTCACTTGAAACTTTAAGAGAGGATATTTTAAATAAGGTTATAAAACCTGTAATACCGTCAGAACTTCTTGACGATAACACCAAGGTTTACATAAATCCCACGGGAAGATTTGTAATAGGCGGACCGCAGGGAGATACGGGACTTACGGGAAGAAAGATAATAGTCGATACCTACGGCGGTATGGCACGTCACGGAGGCGGTGCGTTTTCGGGTAAAGACCCAACAAAGGTTGACCGCAGTGCCGCTTATGCCGCAAGATACGTTGCAAAAAATATAGTAGCGTCACACCTTGCCAAAAAATGCGAGGTACAACTTGCCTATGCAATAGGCGTTGCAAAACCTGTATCGGTTATGGTAGATACATTCGGTACGGGAACGGTTGCTGACGATATTATTGCAGATGCCGTAAATAAGGTGTTTGATTTAAGACCTGCGGCTATTATTGATAAACTTAATCTACGCAGACCTATCTACCGTAAGACCTGTAATTACGGTCATATGGGAAGAGCGGACAGTGATTTTTATTGGGAAAAGACCGATAAAACCGAACAACTTAAAGAGGCGATTAAAAATATATAAAATAGTAGAAAAAAGACAGTTAAACGAAACAGTAACGCTTTTAAAAATAGAAGCGCCGTTTATAGCGCGAAAGGTTAAAGCAGGGCAGTTTATAATTTTGAGGATAGACGAAAACGGAGAACGCATACCGCTTACGGTTGCTGATTTTGACAGTGAAAACGGCACCGTAACAATAATAGTTCAGGCGGTAGGCTATACTACAAAACGCCTTGTGAAATTAAACGAGGGAGATTTTATTTTAAACCTTGCAGGACCTTTGGGCAAACCGACCGAGTTCGGAACACCTAAAAAGGCGATTGTAATAGGCGGAGGTGTTGGTTGTGCTATTGCCTATCCACAGGCAAAAACACTGCATAATATGGGTGTTGAAACCGAAGTTATTGCAGGTTTCAGAAGTAAGGATATTGTAATTCTTGAAGATGAAATGAAAGCGGTAAGCGATAACCTATATATTACTACCGATGACGGCACTTACGGACAAAAGGGTTTTGTTACAGATGTACTCAAACGCCTTTTGGAAAGTGACATTTATGACCTTGTAATAGCGATAGGTCCCGTACCTATGATGAAATTCGTATCACTTCTTACAAAGGAGTACGGCGTTAAAACGATAGTAAGCCTTAACCCGATTATGATTGACGGTACGGGTATGTGTGGAGGTTGCAGGGTAACTGTCGGCGGTAAGACAAAGTTTGCCTGTGTAGACGGTCCTGATTTTGACGGCCACGAAGTGGATTTTGACTCCCTTATGAAAAGAAACGGCTTTTACCGTGAGGAAGAAGCACATATTTGCAGAATGGGGGACAAAACAAATGGCTGATATGTCACCTAAAAAAACCGAAATGCCCGTACAAGAGCCGACCGTAAGAAATAAAAATTTCAATGAGGTCGCATTGGGATATACGCCCGAAATGGCGGTAAGCGAGGCTAAAAGATGCCTTAACTGTAAGAATAGACCCTGTGTTTCAGGGTGTCCTGTAAATGTAAAGATACCCGATTTTATAGCAAAGGTTGCAGATGGTGACTTTGAGGGTGCTTATGAGGTTATTAACGAAACGAACTCACTTCCTGCCGTTTGCGGTAGGGTGTGTCCGCAGGATAAGCAGTGCGAGGGTAAGTGTGTAAGAGGAATAAAGGGCGAAAGCGTAGGAATAGGCAGACTTGAACGCTTTGTTGCCGACTATTATAGAGAAAACTGTGAGCGTAAAACACCTGATATAAGGAAAAACGGTAAAAAGGTAGCCGTTATAGGTTCAGGACCGTCGGGACTTTCGTGTGCAGGCGACCTTGCAAAAAAAGGCTATGATGTAACTATATTTGAGGCTTTTCACACTGCAGGCGGTGTACTTGTCTACGGTATACCTGAGTTTCGTCTGCCAAAGGATATAGTAAAAAGCGAAATCGACGCCCTAAAACTTTTAGGCGTCAATATTATGACCGATATGGTAATCGGTAAAGTTCTGACAATTGATGAGATTATGGATATGGGTTACAGTGCCGTATTTATAGGCTCAGGGGCAGGACTTCCGATGTTTATGGGCATAGACGGAGAGGATAGCGTAGGTGTTTATTCGGCAAATGAGTATCTTACAAGGATAAACCTTATGAAAGCATATAAGGACGGTTACGATACGCCGATAAAACGCTCAAATTCCGTAGCGGTAGTAGGCGGAGGCAATGTTGCTATGGATGCCGCACGAAGTGCAAAACGATTGGGTGCTGAAAATGTATATATTATCTACCGCCGAAGCGAAGAAGAAATGCCTGCAAGAGCAGAGGAAATACACCACGCAAAGGAAGAGCAAATTGAGTTTAAACTGCTTTGCAATCCAAAGAGGGTAATATCCGATGAAAACAGCAGGGTTGTCGGTATAGAGTGTGTAAGAATGGAACTTGGTGAGCCTGACGCTTCGGGCAGAAGACGACCGATAGAAATAGAAAATTCCGAGTTTACACTAAGTGTTGACACCGTAATAATGGCACTTGGCACATCTCCTAATCCGCTAATAAGAAATACTGCAAAGGATATCCAGACAAATAAAAGAGGTTGTCTTATTGTTGACGAAAATATGCAGACCACAAAAGACAGTGTTTTTGCAGGCGGAGATGCCGTAACGGGTGCCGCCACCGTAATACTTGCTATGGGAGCAGGTAAAAGTGCGGCAAAAGCAATAGACGAAAAACTTTCAAAAAATTAAAACTTTATATTATTATCCCGTACGGAACGGGCTTGCTCGTTCCGTACATATTATACCAATAACAAAAGGCTGTGATGAATTATGGTTTCATCACAGCCTTTTTAAATTAAGTAAAAATCATTAGTCCTCGGAGATTGCCTCTACCGGACAACCTGCTGCACATGCTCCGCAACTGCAACACTTCTCGGGGTCGATTTCAAAATGAGCACTTCCCTCTGCAATAGCATCGCACGGACAACCTGCCGCACATGCTCCGCAACTGATACATTCATCAGAAATTTTAAAAGCCACTTAAATACACCTCCATAACAGAGTAATTTTACAATTCCTATTGTAACAACATTCGACAAAAATTGCAATAGAAATATTTGTTTTATTCTTCTGTATTTTCAAATTCTTCTGTTACGTGTTCCTTTTTAGAACGGGAGAGTACTTTAACGGTACTTCTGTGCATTTTATACGGCACCGTTTCATCGTCTTTTGGTTTTATTATCAGGTTTCCCGTTATAAGGTTTGCGTCTATTACGGTGCCTGTGCCGTTAGGTGTCTTTACGGTAGAGCCTACGGGAGGTGTTATCTTAATAAGGTCGTCGTAAGAGTTTTGCTCATACTTTAAACAACACATAAGTCTTCCGCAACTGCCTGAAATTTTAGTCGGATTAAGAGAGAGTCCCTGTTCCTTTGCCATCTTTATCGAAACTGACTGAAAATCGTCCAAAAACCTCTTGCAACAGTAGACCTCACCGCAAATACCTATTCCGCCGAGCATTCTTGCTTCGTCCCTTATTCCTATCTGACGAAGTTCTATTCTCGTATGAAACTGGGCTGCCAAAATCTTTACGAGTTCTCTGAAATCAACCCTGCCGTCTGCCGTAAAGAAAAAGGTTATTTTACTGCCGTCAAATGCGTACTGAACTTCAACAAGTTTCATTTGAAGTCCTTGTTCCGCTATCTTTTCAATGCAGGTTTTAAATGCCTGCTTTTCCTTTTCTTTGTTTTCTTCTACTCTTTTAAAATCTTTCTCTCCTGCTTTTCTGAGTATCTTTTTAAGAGGCTTTACTACCGATTCGTCGTCTACTTCGTGGTTGCCTTTGGATACCTTTCCAAAGGAGAGTCCCGACGCAGTTTCTGCTATTACGCAGTCGTTTATATCGTATTTTTTATCATTAGGGTCAAAATAATATGCCCTGCCCGTGTCCTTGAATTTTACAGATACGACACTAGTCATAAGTCACCTTTCCTTGCTTGCCTTTATCGTTGCCGTACAAAAAAGCAACGGTAAATTAACATTTGTTTTCAGTCTGTCTTGATAATTTTCTATATTTGCATACAGATTTGTAAGGGCTTTCGCTCTTACGGTGTTGTTAAGATTTACCTTTAACATTTCTTTGCACTCCACTTTAAGTGCAGAAAAAAATTCGTCCGATAAATTTCTGTCCTTTTCGAGTTTTGATAACAGTTTTAACATTTCATATTCACTGCCGTCAAATAAGAGCCTTAAATACTCCCTTGCCATATCCGCCGTTTTGTTTTGGTCGTCTGATTTTGTGTCTGACGAAACCGAAAATACATTACATCTTGAAACAATAGTGTCAAGCATCATAGTGCGTGAGGGGGTAACAAGTATAAATATTACACCTTTTGGCGGTTCTTCGAGTACCTTTAACAAGGCGTTTTGTGCCTGTTCGTTCATTTTTTCCGCCCTTTTTATGATAAATACCCGATTTTGAGCCGAATGTGCCTTTACAAATGCGTTTGACCGCAACTGCCGTATTTGCGATACCGATATATTCTTTTTTGAGTCCTCTAAATCGGTTACCGATATATCGGGGTGGGTACCTACGTCTGCCAAATGGCAGTCATTACATATACCGCAGGGTTTCTTATTCCCACTGCATACTGCCGACTTTGCAATATACTTTGCTAAAATAAATCCGTCTTCACTGCCGTCGCTTTCTATAAGTATGGCGTGAGGTATTCTCTTATTAGTTATTATATTTTCTATTTTGTCTTTTAAGACTTTGTTATCTGAAAAAGGATAACTCATAGTACAAAACCGACCTTTTTCATAGCCTTAAAATAGGTCTTTCTTGCTATTCTTTCGGCTTTTTGGTCGCCTAAACCAAATATGCGTTCTATTTCGCCCTTATCGGTTATGATTTTTTCGTAACGTTCCTTTATGGGGGCTAACTCATCGGCTACCGCCTCGCCTACGGCAAGTTTAAATTCGCCGTAACCTTTACCCTCAAACTCTTTTTCTATTTCATTTGTACTCTTGCCCGTTACCGCACTGTAAATACCTATAAGGTTGCTTACACCTTTCTTTTCTTCCGATACACATACTACCGACTCACTGTCGGTAACGGCTCTTTTGAATTTTCTTATAATGCTGTCACGGTCATCAAGTATTGCTACCCACGAGTTTACGTTTTCGTCCGATTTCGACATCTTTTTATCGGGGTCTTGCAGTGACATTACCCTAGCCCCTATCTTCGGTATGTACGGCTCGGGTATTGTAAACACGTCGCCGTATACCCTGTTAAAACGCATGGCAATATCCCTTGCTATTTCAAGGTGTTGCTTCTGGTCTGCACCCACAGGCACGAAATCGGGTTTATAAAGCAGTATATCCGCCGCCATTAAAACGGGATAGGAGAAAAGTCCTACATTTACGTTATCGGCGTGTTTTTGTGATTTTTCTTTAAACTGCGTCATTCGTGAGAGTTCGCCAAACTGCGTATAGCAGGATAAAAGCCACGAAAGTTGTGAGTGTTCGGGAATGTGCGACTGAACAAAAAGGGTTGACTTATCAGGGTCAAGACCGAGAGCCAAAAGCAACGCACAGGTAGAATATATCTGTGAGCGGAACTTTGCAGGCTCCTGACGGACGGTAATTGCGTGTAGGTCTGCTACCGCATAGGTGCAGTCAAATTCGTCCTGCATAGAAAGCCAATTTTTAAGTGCACCCAAATAGTTACCGAGTGTCAGCAGTCCGCTCGGCTGAATACAACTTAAAACCTTTTTCTTTTCACTTACACATTCGCTCATATCTATTACCTCTCAAAAAATATACTAACATAATTTATACACTTTTACAACAACTAAAAATATACACTTTTTTCTATTTCTTCTCTTACCTTTTCTACGCCCGTACCTTTAAGTGCGGAAAAGGGTAAAACCGAAATGCCGTCTGCAAGGTCGCCCAATTCTTCTCTAATGCCGTCTAGTCTGTCCTGAAATTCGGTTTTATTCAGTTTATCGCACTTTGTGAGCACTATTTTGTAGGGTATACCGCTTTGCTTTAAAAACTGTAACATTGATATATCAAAATCGGTTGCCTTATGCCTTGCATCTATCAGTTGCAAAACAAGTTTAATATCACGTCCGGATTTAAAATCCCCCTCCATAAGTTCTGCCCATCTGTTTTTTTCGGCAAACGGGACTTTTGCGTATCCGTACCCCGGCAGGTCTACAAGCCTTATACCGTCAAGTCGGTAAAAGTTTACCGTAACGGTTTTCCCCGGTGTACTGCTTACTCTCGCTAATGACTTCCTGTTTAAAACTCTTACCTACATTTGACCTGCCCGAAAAACAAACTTCGGGCATATCGGATACAGGCAGTTGAGAGAGTGTGCCGTAAGACGCCTCAAAATACGCATTATTAAAGTTCATAAAATCTTCCTTACTGACTTATTCTTTGGTTACCTGTCTGCTCAATAACCTTACAAAACTCTGTTTCTGCTTTTTCTTCGCCGTCGTTTACAAGGGCGGTGTTTATAATCTCGTCAACGTAAGATACGGGAATAAATCTTAAATTATTCTTTACCGCATCGTCTATCTCGTCAATATCGGGGACATTGTCCTTTGGAATAAATACCGTTTTTACTCCCCCTGCGTATGCGGC
>CALGCE010000164.1 GCA_937884625.1 uncultured Clostridia bacterium | reverse complement strand
TATAAAAATCTTTGTGACATAAAAATGTTGCTGCTAATGAGAATAAAATAAATGTAAAAGAAAAAATAGATTATGCGGTAGTAGCACCCGATGACCCGTTGGTACTAGGGTGTGTTGATGCACTCGAAGATAAAGGTATACCCTGCTTCGGACCGAGAGCAAATGCGGCTATAATTGAGGGCAGTAAGGTATTTTCAAAAAATCTTATGAAAAAGTACGGTATACCTACTGCAAAATATGAAGTTTTCGACGACATAAATAAGGCGCTTTCATACCTTGAAACTGCACCCATTCCCACCGTTATCAAGGCGGACGGTTTGGCACTCGGCAAGGGTGTTATAATAGCAAATACTCTTGATGAGGCAAAGTCTGCGGTAGTATCCATAATGCAGGACAAGCAGTTCGGCAAGAGCGGAGATAAAATAGTAATAGAAGAATTTTTGTCGGGTCCCGAGGTATCTGTTTTGTCGTTTACCGATGGTAATGTAGTAGTGCCTATGGTATCTTCAATGGACCATAAACGTGCAGGGGATAACGATACAGGTCTTAATACGGGCGGTATGGGAACGGTAGCACCTAATCCGTATTATACAAAAGCGGTAGAAAAAGAATGTATGAAAAAAATATTCCTGCCCACCATAAATGCTATGAAAAGTGAGGGCAGAACATTTAAGGGTTGTTTGTATTTCGGTCTTATGATAACAAAAGACGGACCGAAGGTTATTGAATACAACTGCCGTTTCGGTGACCCTGAAACACAGGTTGTATTACCGCTTATGGAAAGCGACCTTCTTACCGTTATGCAGGCGGTAACAAACGAAAATTTGGGCAGTTGCGAAGTCAAATTCAGCGATAAAAACGCATGTTGTGTAATAATGGCATCAAAGGGTTATCCAAAGTCCTACGAAAAAGGTTTTGAAATAACCGTACCTAAGGAATTAGACGATAAGGTTTATATTGCCGGTGCCAAACTTCAAAACGGCAAACTGCTTACAAACGGCGGTAGGGTATTAGGCGTTACTGCAATAGGCGATACCCTTAAAGATGCCGTTGATACCGCCTATTCTTATGTGGAAAAAATCAATTTTGATAATAAGTATTTTCGCCACGATATAGGAGCAAAGGCACTTAAAATTACGGAGGATTAATAAATGGTATACAGAATTTTTGTTGAAAAACGGGAAGAACTTGCAAACGAGGCAAATGCACTTTTATCGGAGGCAAAAACCCTGCTTAATATAAAGTCGCTTGAAAAGGTACGCATTATAAACCGTTACGATGCCGAAAACATAACAAAAGAACTCTTTGATTATTCGGTAAAAACAGTCTTTTCGGAACCGCAACTTGATATAGCAAGCAGTGAAGTTGACCTATGCGGTGCAGAAGTATTTGCGGTTGAGTATCTGCCCGGTCAGTTCGACCAGAGGGCGGACAGTGCGGCACAGTGTATACAGATAATTTCACAAGGTGAGCGTCCTTTGGTACGCTCTGCAAAGGTTTATGCACTCTACGGTAAATTATCCGATAACGATATAAATGAGATAAAAAAGTATGTTATCAACCCCGTTGAAGCAAGACAGGCTTCCCTTATTAAGCCTGAAACCTTAAAAACAGATTATGAAATTCCCACTACCGTTAAAACGCTTGACGGATTCATAGATTTAAGCCGCACAGAACTTAGTAAGTTTGTAAATGATTACGGTCTTGCTATGGACCTTGACGATCTAACATT
>CALGCE010000163.1 GCA_937884625.1 uncultured Clostridia bacterium | reverse complement strand
CGGTTTTCTAGATGCGATAAATGCGGTGTACGGATACGATAAATTTTTTGAGGAGTGGAACAAATGGGTGTCAGAAGCGGACAAAAACTGAAACTTTTGTGTATTATTGATATACTTAAAAAATACACCGACGAAGACCATCCTATACCTGCAAATGAAATTTGCGACAGGCTTATGTCTATGGGTGTCACAGCCGAGAGAAAGGCTATATATGACGATATTGAGTGCCTTATGAATTACGGCTATAATATTATAAAAACCCGTGTTCCCCGCTCGGGATATTTTTTGGGTGACAGAGAATTTGAACTTCCCGAAATATACCTGCTTTGCGATGCGGTAAGAACGGCTAAATTCATAAGTGCGAAAAAGACACGTATGCTTACCAAAAAACTAGAAGAAATGTTAAGTATATATCAGTCGCCGAACAGAGATATGGGTATTTATATTGATACCGTCGGCAAGTGTGACAATGAAGAGATTTTTTACACAATAGACAGTATAAACAGAGCGATAGAAAACAACCATAAAATAACTTTCAGATATGGAACGAGATGTCTTGATAACAGAGAAATAAAGACGGTATACAAGCAAATGACGGTAAGTCCGTACGCTATGACGTGGCAGGACGACCACTATTATTTAATAGGAAATTATGAAAAATACGATAATCTTATACATTTGCGTATAGACCGTATGCGTTCGGTAAATGAAAGCGAAGATATGTCAAGACCGTTTAGTGAGGTAAGCGAGTACAAGGACGTATTTGATGTTGTGGACTATACTAAAAAACTGTTCAGTATGTACGGCGGTGACAACGAAGAAATAGAACTGCGATGCAAAAAAAGCATATTAGAACAGGTAACCGACAGATTTACCGATAAAATATTCGTAAGAAATGTGACAGATGACAGTTTTTGCTTTTCTGCAAAGGTAAGTGTCAGCGAAGCCCTTGTTACATGGATTATGAACTACGGCGATAAAATAGAGGTAGTATCTCCTGAAAGACTTCGTCAAATGGTGTATGACAGAGCAAATAAAATAGGAAAACTATATAATTAATTTACTCCTTTTTTGCTTTTGGAAAAATATCTTCATATTCACGGCTTTGTGCCATAGAAACATAGTCATCATTAGAAATTACGATATGGTCTAACAGTGTTATTTCCGCATGGGAAAGTGCCGTTTTTAACTGTCGTGTAAGTTTAATGTCGGTTGCACTCGGCAACGCCGTACCGCCTGGGTGGTTATGTGCTATTATTACGGTAACGGCATTGGCATTTATTGCATATTTCATTATCTGACGGGTAGATATACCGACTTTATCTATGTCCCCCTCCGACAAAAAGTCAAACGAGAGTTTCTTGCCCGAAGCATCAAGCGTTAGGATACTGAATTTTTCTACCGTAAAACCTCTGTATTTATCAATTAAAAACTCTCCTACTTCGTCTATATTAAGAAATGCATTATCCTTATTCCCTTTTTCTATATAGTAAAGTCTTGAAATCGGTATTATCATTTTTAAAAGTATGGCGTTACTTTCTGTTAGCCCCTTAAACTTGGTCAGTTCTTCAATCGGAGCATCAAGTACACCCGCTATACTGCCGAATTTTTCTATAAGTTCGTGTGCAAGAGGATTTGTGTCACTTCTTTGAATACAGAAGAACAGTAACAGTTCCAAAATTTTATGTGGCGGAGTTTTCTCGTCTATACCGTTGTTTAAGAACTCCCTTTTAAGCCGTTGTCTGTGACCTTCGTGAATATTATCGCCCAAAAAAATCCCACCTTTGTTATAATTATACATATTTTAGAAGAAAAATCAACCGCATAGCCTAACAAAAATAATCCGAACTCGCCCGAAAGAGTTTTTTAGTGGTGGATTTTTTGTTAGGCAAGGCAAAAACGCAGTGAATACTGTC
>CALGCE010000162.1 GCA_937884625.1 uncultured Clostridia bacterium | reverse complement strand
AAGACACTGCTCCGTGACGGTGGTACGGGAGACTACTTCGATCAGCCTGCAACCGTCGGCGTAATCTATATGATCAAGCTCGGCCATATGGTTGACGACAAGATGCACGCACGCTCGATCGGTCCCTACTCCCTCATCACACAGCAGCCTCTGGGCGGTAAAGCACAGTTCGGCGGTCAGCGTTTCGGAGAAATGGAAGTTTGGGCTTTGGAGGCTTACGGTGCCGCTTATACCTTGCAGGAAATACTCACCGTTAAGTCCGATGACGTAGTAGGACGTGTTAAGACCTACGAAGCAATCGTAAAGGGACAAAACGTTCCAAAGGCGGGAATACCTGAATCGTTTAAGGTTCTTATTAAGGAATTGCAGTCGTTAAGTCTTGACGTTCGTGTCCTTGACGGCGACAATAACGAGGTTGACTTAAAGCAGAACTTTGATGAAGATGATGATATAGGTCTTTCAATGCCCGTAATACCCGAAGATGAATTCGTAGGGGAAGCGGTTGAAGACGGCAATTTCGACGGTTTCGGTTTACAGGACGAAAACGGAGAAGATATAGTTGAAACAGACGGTGCCGAAGATGACGGTATCGAGGAAGAAATCTAACGGAGGGAGCAGAAATTATGGCTAATGAAAATGAATTGCAATTTGAGTCAATAAAGATAGGTCTTGCATCTCCGGAGCAGATAAGAAGTTGGTCACACGGCGAGGTAACCAAGCCCGAGACCATAAATTACCGTACCTTAAAACCCGAAACGGGCGGACTTTTCTGTGAGCGTATTTTCGGACCACAAAAGGATTGGGAATGTCATTGCGGAAAGTATAAGCGTATTCGTTATAAGGGTAAAATATGTGAGCGTTGCGGTGTTGAGGTAACGAGAGCAAAGGTACGCCGTGAGCGTATGGGTTCTATTGAACTTGCAGCCCCCGTATCACATATTTGGTACTTTAAAACCATTCCGTCAAGAATGGGATTGGCGTTGGATATTTCACCAAAAGCACTTGAACAGGTACTTTATTTCTCACAGTATATTGTAACCGACCCCGGTACAACACCGCTTGAAAAGAAGCAACTGCTAAATGAAAAGCAGTACCGTGATATGCGTGAAAAGTACGAGGACGATTTCAAGGCAGGAATGGGTGCCGAGGCGATAAAGCAACTTTTATGCGAGATTGACCTTGATAAGTCCTGCAACGAACTCCGTGAGGAATTAGAGGGTGCTACCGGACAAAAGAGGGTAAGGGTGCTTAAAAGACTAGAAGTGCTTGAAGCGTTCAGACAGTCGGGTAACCGTCCTGAATGGATGATACTCGATGTTATACCTGTAATACCGCCCGACCTTCGTCCTATGGTACAACTTGACGGCGGAAGATTTGCCACAAGTGATTTAAATGACCTTTACAGACGTGTTATTAACCGTAATAACCGTCTTAAAAGGCTGTTAGAACTCGGCGCCCCCGATATAATCGTACGCAACGAAAAGCGTATGCTTCAAGAGGCTGTCGATGCACTTATTGATAACGGCAGGAGAGGAAAACCGGTTACCGGTCCTAATAACAGGGCACTTAAATCGCTTTCCGATATGCTTAAAGGTAAGCAGGGACGTTTCCGTCAGAACCTGCTCGGTAAACGTGTTGACTATTCCGGACGTTCCGTTATCGTCGTAGGTCCTAACCTTAAGATTTATCAGTGCGGTCTTCCTAAGGAAATGGCTCTTGAGCTGTTCAAGCCCTTCGTTATGAAGCGTCTGCATGAAACCCAGAAAGCATCC
>CALGCE010000161.1 GCA_937884625.1 uncultured Clostridia bacterium | reverse complement strand
AATGACTGACTGTGAATCATTGTGGTCCCGCCGGAAAGCCAGCTGGAACTTCTGAAGTACAAAGTGTACGGTAAGAAGAACGGCACCTCCTTTGACCCCTTCCACGGAATCAAGCTCCACGACAGGAAGGGCAGGGTTCTCCTTCATGAATTCGCCGAAATCTCTGTAGGTCCTGCCTATGCGGCATGTCTTGTCTACTTTCGGCTCCACGGATTTCTTCTTTCTGGGCCTGAAGGATACTTTCCTGGGCAGGTCAATGTTCCTTGCCCTGAATACGCCGCTGTTTGTGTAGGCGTAAATGCTCTTTTCACAGCAGGGAATGCTGTCGGCATGCGTCACGCAGATGTGGTGGATCGACTGCCCCTTTAAGATCAGCGGGCTGATGATGTCATCCAGAGCAGAGATCTCGCCTTCCGTCAGGTTGAACCCTTCACGGCACTCGGACTTTACCGCCGTGTATTCCTTCTGAGCGGCCACAGCGTCATAGATATGCTTTTCCAGAGTACATTTGCTCTTGCTTTTGCAGCCGTTGCAGACGTAGGGTGGCTTTGAAAGTAGCGGGCAATCGTACTTCTGATAGTTGGGACATCTTTTCTGGCAGTCCGGTTTTCGACAGCTCTCCAGGCGGTGGACACAGTCGCAGAAGGACTTCCAGATGGCACCTTTCCGTTCACAGACAAAGTGGTTTTTGACTTCCTTTGCTATGGTGGTACAATCCTTGCCTGTTTCTTTGCCGATAGCTTTGAAACTCTTCCCGTTGTCCAGGCATCCCTGGATCGTCAGTCTGGCATAGATATCCATGTGTTTGTTCTTATCCATTCTTTTCTCCTGTTCCGGCCGGAGCAGAGTAAGATGAATGGAAAGAGTATACAATTCGGAAGAAGAAAGTTCCACTGCTGCATTAGGAACAAGTAAAATCCACTCTTTCGTTTTCTGGGGTGGAATTTAGTTTTGCAAGTGAGAAAGGGTGAGAAGAAGGTAAGAAAAAACGTACGGGCTGCAAAAAGCTGTTTACTACGGGGAGGGACCTGTGGTATAGTATACGCGTCGCGGGGCATTGGCGAAGTTGGGATCGCGCATGACTGGCAGTCATGAGGTCAAGAGTTCGATCCTCTCCGTCTCCACCAACAAAAAACGCACTTTTGTCTACCAAGACAAAGTGCGTTTTTTGAATGAAGTCGCCCACAAGTGGGCTAATGAAGGAATGAAGACGCTTCGCTAATGAAGAAATTGAAATGAGAGAATGAGAGAAAATGGGCGACTTCGCTTCATTAGGCACATGCCCGTCTTCATTTTGCTTCATTAACGAGCACAAGCGAGTGACTTCATTTATTATAAACATCAATCTTCTTGACAAAATACCTGCAAAGTTATACAATAATATACATATTAATTATTAAGGAATGATAAAAAATGTCGGTTGGTTTCAGAAAAAGTCTTTTTGGCTTTAACAGTGACGACGTAATGGAATACATAGAGAGAAAACATAAAGAGTTTTCGGTAAAAGAAACCGAATTAAATGAAAAGGCAGAAGAACTCAAAAGCGAACTTGACGCTATAAAACGTGAACTTGAAGAAGTTAAACTTCAAAAGGAAATTTCAGACCGTCAACTTAAAGAGTACACCGATAAATACGACGAAATCGAACGTCTTTCAAAAAATATCGGAAAACTTTATTTAGTAGCCCAAGCAAACGCCAAGGCTATTATGAAAAGTTCCGAAGATAATTTAAGTTTAAGTCGCAAAGAGGTTGACAATAACCTTTCGAAAATCGACGAGGCACACGAGTCACTCGAACAGTTAAAGGACAAGATTTTACGCACTTCTACCGATTTTGCGGTTCAGGTGGACGGTCTTATGGCATCCCTTACAAGTACACGTTCACAAATTGAAATTAATTCGGAAGACAGTAAACAAAAATCAGAAGAGTTTAACTCTGTTTATGAAAAAATTTCAAAATGAAAGAATATAAAGCAGATGTAAATAGTCTCAAAAATCTGTGCACAAAATTATGTGTTGGCGATAAGGTGTACCTTTCGGGTACCGTTTATACTGCCCGTGATGCGGCACACAAAAGAATTTTTGAACTGATAAAAGATAATAAAAAACTGCCTTTTGACCCTAAAAATGCAGTCATTTACTATGCAGGTCCTACGCCTACACCTGACGGTATGGCAATAGGAAGTTGCGGACCTACAACTTCATCACGAATGGACACCTATGCTCCTACACTTTACGATATGGGGGTTACCGCAACAATAGGAAAAGGCGAACGAAACAAAGCGGTTGTCGATGCAATCATCAGAAACAAAGGTGTGTATCTATGTGCAATAGGCGGTGCAGGTGCATTAGCATCAATGAGTATTGTAAGTTGCGAAGTAATAGCCTTTGACGATTTAGGTTGCGAATCGGTAAAGCGATTGAAATTTAAGGACTTCCCCTTAATAGTCGGAATTGACTGTAATGGCGGAAACATTTTTAAGCATTAATATTTTGCGTGTCTGGTGAATGATATGATTTCTTTATTTGTTTCATTAATTTTACTAATTGTTGGTTGGCTTTTATACAGCAGGGTTATTGAAAAAGTGTTTAATCCCGATGACAGAAAAACTCCTGCCGTTGCAATTAATGACGGTGTTGACTGTATACCGCTTAAAACCCCGAAGGCTTTTTTAATTCAACTGCTCAACATTGCAGGAACAGGTCCTATATTCGGTGCACTTATGGGTGCTGAATTCGGACCTTGTGTATTTTTATGGATAGTTTTCGGCTCTATTTTAGGCGGTGCCGTACACGATTATATGGTGGGTATGATTTCGTCCAGAAACGGCGGTAATTCAATAGCGGAACTCTCAGGCATTTATTTGAGTGATGCCGCAAAATGGATAATGCGGCTTTTCTCTATTTTACTTTTACTCCTTGTGGGTGCGGTTTTTGTCACAAGTCCTGCGGCATTAATTGCAAGGCTTACGCCTGATGCTATGTCTACCGATTTTTGGATATGCATAATAATAATTTACTATGCACTTGCCACTATTCTGCCAATTAATAAACTTATAGGAAAACTTTATCCACTGTTCGGAATTATCCTGATAGTTATGGCGGTTGGAATTATCAGCGGTATTTTTCTTTCAAAAGACTACTCTATACCCGAAATTACCCTTGAAAATCTTCATCCGGAAAACAAACCCGTTTGGCCGTATATGTTTATAACAGTTGCCTGCGGTGCAATATCGGGATTCCATGCAACACAGTCGCCTATGGTATCTAAGTGTATAAGGACTGAAAAAGACGGAAGAAACGTATTTTACGGTGCTATGATAACCGAGGCGGTAATTGCACTCGTTTGGGCATCTGCCGGTGTGGCATTTTATGAAAACACAGGTAGTTTAAGCAACGCACTTTCAAAACTCGGTCAGTCAGGTGTTGTTTACGATATTTCCTTTAAACTGATGGGGACTGTCGGCGGTATACTTGCAATTATTGGTGTCGTTATATGCCCCATAACGTCAGGCGATACAGCGTTCCGAAGTGCAAGGCTTATACTTGCCGAATGGACTGGACTTGAACAAAAACATCTTAAAAACAGACTTATAATAACCATTCCTCTATTATGTGCAGGTGCCCTGCTCACGCAACTTGATTTTGACGTTTTATGGCGTTATTTTGCTTGGAGCAATCAAACACTTGCAACAATAGCACTCTGCGTTGCAACGTCATACATTTTAAAAACGAATAAGAACAAGTTATATTCCCTGTTTACATCTTTACCTGCCACGTTTATGATGAGTGTAACTTTAACCTATATACTTATGGCAGACGAAGGTTTTAAACTTAAATCATATTTTGCTTATCCAATTGGAATAGGTTGCACTTTAATAGTTTTTGTATGGTATTTGCATATTTTAAAAAAATCCATAAAAAATGAACATAACAATATTTGATACAGTGCTTGTTTTATATTAAAAAATGTATTATAATATTTCGGTTATATTAAATTAAGGAAATGATTAAATGGCGGAAAAAAGAATTGAAAATTTAAGAAACGTTGCAATAATTGCTCACGTTGACCACGGCAAAACCACACTTGTAGACCAACTTTTAAAACAGAGCGGAACATTCCGTGAAAACGAAGCAATAAACGAACGTGTTATGGACTCTAACGACCTTGAACGTGAGAGAGGTATTACTATACTTTCCAAAAATACGAGCGTAATTTATAATGATGTTAAAATAAATATCGTTGACACTCCGGGACACGCTGATTTCGGCGGAGAGGTTGAGAGAATACTTCAAATGGTCGACGGTGTTTTGTTGCTTGTAGATGCGTTTGAGGGTTGTATGCCTCAAACGAGATTTGTGCTTAAAAAGGCGTTATCTTTGGGTAAAAAAGCGGTTGTTGTAATAAACAAAATAGACAGACCTATGGCACGTCCTCACGAGGAAGTCGATGAAGTTCTTGACCTGTTTATAGAACTCGGTGCCGACGATGACCAAATAGAATTTCCCGTTGTGTTCGCCTCTGCAAGGGACGGTTACGCCTCCTACTCGCCCGACGTAAAAGGCACCGATATGAAACCGTTGTTCGAAGAAATAATTAAAGAAATAGAACCGCCCACAGGCGATACCGAAGCACCGTTACAGATACTTTTCACAAATATAGAATATGATGATTATTTAGGCAGAATAGGTGTCGGCAGGGTTATACGTGGCAGTGTAAAGGTGGGACAAACAGTAGCCCTCTGCCATAAGGACGGCACTTCCTCTAACGTAAAGATAGCAAAACTGTTTATGCACAAAGGTCTTAAACGTATAGAGGCAGATGAGGCTTCGGTAGGAGATATTATTCAGGTATCGGGCATAAGCAACCTCGAAATTGGCGAAACGGCTTGCAGTACCGACTGTATAGAGGCTTTGCCTTTCGTAAAAATAGACGAGCCTACCCTTTCTATGAATTTTATGGTAAACAATTCGCCCTTTGCAGGTAAGGACGGTAAATTTGTCACATCCCGTAATCTTCGTGAAAGACTGTTTAAAGAGGTAATGACAAACGTCAGTTTAAGGGTTGAAGAAACCGACAGTGCGGATACTTTCAAGGTTTCGGGCAGAGGCGAACTTCACCTTTCAATACTGATAGAAACAATGCGTCGTCAGGGGTACGAATTTCAGGTCTCCCCTCCTGCTGTTATATACAAAAAGGACAGTGACGGCAAACTGCTCGAACCCATTGAACTTTTAATGATAGAAGTACCCGAAGAATATGTAGGAGCGGTAATGGAAAGATTGGGTACCCGTCACGCACAGTTGCGTAATATGGGCACACGTGAGGGCGGTACCTCCCATCTTGAATTTTTAATCCCCGCACGTGGACTGCTTGGCTACCGTTCTCAATTTATGACCGATACAAACGGTAACGGCATTATGAACCAAATCTTTGATGGCTATGAGCCATACAAGGGCGACATCCAGATGCGTGAGCGTGGTTCAATCGTTGTACACGAGCCAGGTGAGTCAAATGCCTATGGCCTCTTTAATACACAGGAACGTGGCAAACTCTTTATCGGTCCTGGTGTAGAAGTATATGAGGGCATGATTGTTGGCGAGTGTGCTAAAAACGAGGATATCGTTTGTAACGTATGTAAGACAAAGCACCTCACAAATACACGTGCATCCGGTTCTGATGATGCACTCCGCCTTGTTCCACCAACAACGCTCAGTCTTGAGCAGTGTATGGAATTCATTGCTGACGACGAACTCTTGGAGGTTACTCCAGAGTCACTTCGTCTTCGTAAGATGATTCTTAACAAGGAACAGCGCATGAAACAACAGTTTAAGAATAAATAATTAAAAAGACCTCAGGGCGTCATCGCCTTGAGGTCTTTTAATTATGCATCCTCCAAGGCATACTCCAAGGACGATGTAGAAGTATGGTGCTGTATAAAAAACAGTAAGTCCAAAGAAACCAG
>CALGCE010000160.1 GCA_937884625.1 uncultured Clostridia bacterium | reverse complement strand
CTTCGAGGTGTGGCTCAGTTTGGTAGAGCGCTGCGTTCGGGACGCAGAGGCCGCAGGTTCAAGTCCTGTCACCTCGACCAGAAAAAAGACTTGTCGAGAGACAAGTCTTTTTTCAATGAAATTCGTTCCGTTGAAACGAGTGAAATAGCGTTGCTATGAAATATTTGCTCCGCAAATATGAAATATGCTGCGGCATATAAAGAAACGAATTTTATTTCACATTCGGCGTCAGCCGAATATTTCATAATCCGTAAGGATTATTTCATATTGCCGTATGGCAATATTTCATTAAATGTGTTATAATGGGCAAAGAGGTGGTATCATGAAGGAAAATAACAAACGTACTGTTTAGTGGTTTTTACCTGAAAAATGTACTGTTTGGTGGCTCTTATGCAAAAAGAAAAGTCGAATTTGTGCGACTTCCCTTTTTGTACTTTTCATTTCTATCTTGTAGATTTTTTTCTTAAAGCAAACGAATTTTTCGCTAAAAAAGATTGCATTATCTTTGAAGATAGTGCAATCCTTTTTTATTGTTTAGTGAGAAGTTCTATAAGTTCGCAATAGATATTTGACGGGTCGGATAAAAACTTTTCCTTTATACAGTGTGCCTGTGCTTCGTCGGTAACTAAAAGTTTTATGCCAAAAAACGGTTTTGTACCGTCTAACGCAGTACAGGTAATGTAGGTTCCCGTATCCTCTTTTGTGATTTTAAAATCGGTTGATTTTGCGTTTTTAAAGCGTGACATCATTTTTATTGCCGCCGTATACGCTCTTTCCTTAACGGTCAGTGACAGTGAAGTTTTAAGTGTTTGGGCGATTTCACGACCGCTGTCGGTTACGGTGTAGGTATCTTCCTTTTGGTCAAAGAGTGATATTTTACCGCTTTTATACAGTGATACCACCGCATCGCTTACCTCAAATGCATTTGCTATTCCCTCATAGTGCAGAACGTTTGCAAGCATATTGACGGGTACAGGTTCATCAACCGCACTTAAAATATAGCAAATCAGTATTTTTATTTCTGCCGTATTAAACAGTCCGCCACGCTCAACACCTGCGGAAGTTGCATTGTTTTCCAAATTTATTTCCCCCCTAATCGAAAGTTTACGATTATATTATAAAATCAAATCCCAAAACTTTCAAGAGTAAAGTTTATAAAACTATTGAAAATATAAGGTCATAATACCTTTGCAAAATTAAATCGCCAAAAAGTAAAGAGAGTGTAAAGCCAAACACCAAAAAAGGAGAAAAGGCATATCTATGGGTTTTGTCATATCCTTTTATACGTTTTACTATCTCCACGAAAATAAGAGCAGACAGGGCACTTGTGAGTCCTGCAAGTAAAAACTTTTCAAAGCCTAAAAACAGTCCTGATATTCCGCCTATGTACACATCTGCACTGCCCAGTGCCTCCTGTTTGGCTTTAATTCCTGCAAAATACCTTATACAAAACAACGGTATAAACCCAAGACCGCAGCCGAATATATGAGAGTACCACGGATTATCCTTTTGCACCAAAACAAAAGCAACGCTTAAAACAAACAGTGAAATAATAAAAGCGGTACTAATTTTTTTAGTGTACAAATCAACAATTGCCATACAAAAAGCAATATCAAAAAACAAACACGCTATTACCGTTTGCGGTGTCAAAGAGTACCTGTTAAGGCATAAAACCCATACCGCAATATTTATTACAAGTATTATTAAAAATCTTTTTATTGCAAGGTTTTCCCTTACGGTAAACCTTTTGTTTTTTATAATGCAATCTGCCGTTTTTTCAATTATAAAACTAAACAAAACCGATAAAACAGCCGTTATAATATACCATTTAATCACCAAAAAACACCAACCTCGCATCATCAATTTCTTCTATAAATAACTCTATTACATCTGCGTATTCTTTTTTATCTATTTTCCCAAAATCCTGCACATTCTCAATAGATAAACCAAAAAGTTTCCATAATTTTTGCAAAAGATTTAATTTGTTTTTATCGGATTTATAACCGTCATTATTCGTGTTTACGTCATTCCCGACAGACCAATCAAGTATTTCATATGAATGTTTACTTTTACTATCCATTGTTTCTTTTACAATTACAACCAACTTATTTTTTTTGCCCGATTTGACAATAAGTTTCCGCATTATGTATTTATCTTTGTAAAAATTTAAAAAGTTGTCCCTTTTTATAGAAAATAAAGTTTCATATGTATATCCCTTATTTTTATTGTTTTCAAAAAACTCTTTTGCACTTTCGTCCATCCAATCAAATTTGTCAAAATTTCCTTCTGTTCCTTTGGGAAATTCTTTTGACGACTGAATACAACGCAGATAATATTCCCCTATCTGATTTAGGTTTGCCTGCATTTGCACCGTATTGTTTGCGTATTTTCTGTCAAGCCGAAGTGTGCCTAAATAGGTTGTGATAACAAGACAAAATCCAAATGTGACAAACATAAATGCTATCATAATTTCAATGACAAACCCGTTTTGCCTTTTTTTCAACATATACCTATCCCTTCCTGTACGAAATATATTTATAATCTTTATATTGAGCATTCATAATTTGCTTTATATCGCTCGGACATTTGCTTTTGGGGACAGACCAAATAACAATTTTGGGTTCTTTTGTTTTATCGTTATCTGCAATTTTTTTGGTACAGTTTGAATATGTAACAACGGCAATCACATTCATATCAGCAAACTCATCTTTAATATAGCAGGTTTGCAAAATAACATTTGCCGATTCCTCAGCAACTATTTCATATGTACAACCTGTATTATTTACAGAACGCCCATTGGAGGTTATTATAAAATCGGTCGTATGTGCCGTAAATACAGTTTTACTGTCAATAGATATATCAAACGAATCCCCGTCCCCTTTAAACGAAGAAAGTTTACCTTGCATGTATAATTCTGCCTCTGTTAGTTCTTCTCCCTGTAAAGACCAGCCCCCGATATTATCAAAATCAAAATTATCGGGTTTTTCGTTTTGTGTTTTCGTTGCAATAGCAGTACCGTTATCAGAAGAAGATTCCCATTCGCTTTTTGCTTTATTTAGTACCTTTTGATTGCCTCCGCTATTATCAGGTTTATAATCAGACAAATCATCACTCTGTATTTGTAAATTGGAATTTGGCAAACTTTTTTTGTTACCGGTAACGTCGCAATCGTTAGTTTTTTTAACTTCTGTTACTTGTGATACTTTTTTAAGTTTTGCCTCTGCGGTTTCATTCACATTATATTTAATGGCATCTCCATCACGGTTAACCGTTAAGATTTTGTTTATATAATTCAACCGTTCTATTTCGTTATGTGCTTTAATAGTTGCAGAATAGGTGTAATATTTGAAAGTTTGATACGGAACTAATATAAATAATTTCCATTCACTTGAATAATACTGAATAGTTTTAGCGGTATCATTTAAACTTTGATTAAGTTTGTTTGCTATATTACCGATTTTCCAACCGTTTATTATGTCTGAATTTGTTATATTCTGTTCCCTTATACTATACTTTTTTTCGTATTTATAGCAATCTGAATAACTACCGCTAAAATCAATAATTGTATTGCGGTCATTTTTATACTGTTCGTAATCGCAATACTGAAAGGTTATGTACGGTTGTTCATCATCACTGTAAAAAATAATTTTCGATTTTCCGTTTTGAGAATTGTTATCAACAAATTTTACATTTGTAATCGTCTTTTGGGGCATTGTCCCCTGTTGATACAATTTATCGTAACTGCGGTCATTATATACCCACCTTGTTTTTGCGGTAAAATGACAGTACGGTTCTTCCCGTATCAGCATATCAAGTGCTTCGCTTGTATCTCCGCTAAACGGAAAAAGCAACTGCCCGTCACAATTAAAAAGCAACAGTGTATTATCCGAATTTAAAGCATAATATATTTCAGAGTTTACACCCTCTTTGGCGGTATATTCATAATAATCAAAACCGTCACTGTAAGATGAGCAGGAAGGTTCAATATTACCTTCATTTTTATATATAGGTACAATTACTGATAACTTACTCAAGTTATTTTCTCCTAAAAATTAATACTGTCTTACTGATTTCATGAATTCTTGACACTAAAAATGCCCTACAATATAATGATTCCTAGTATCATAATATTACAAGCAGATTGCAGAAACGTCGAAGCCATATCCAGGCTTACAAATCCTGCTTTACTAGGAGTTCATATCATGTCTTTATATCAGATTAAAAAATATGAAAAGACCCCTTCTTTGCCTTATCATGCCTCTTTGCCTTGCCATCAGCTGGGCATACATAGACAAGCTGCGAAAGCG
>CALGCE010000159.1 GCA_937884625.1 uncultured Clostridia bacterium | reverse complement strand
GTAAGTGTTGCAACAACCTTACCTGAAATGTTGGTGTCGATTATGGCGGCAACTCAGGGCAAGGTTGATATGTCGATAGGCAACGCCGTAGGAAGTGTTACCGCAAATATAGGTCTTATTATGGCAATCTCTCTTATTTTTATGCCAAGCATTATTAACAGAAAAGATTATTTGCTTAAATCCGTTTTAATGCTGACAGCATCTCTTATTATCATTATATGTGGTTTCGCAGGGAAAATCAGCATACCCCTTTGCATAGTCCTTCTTATTGTATTCGGTATATTTATCTATGAAAACGTATCTTCTGCCAAGAAAAACATAAATAACGCAGAGGAAAAAGACGAAAATCTTACAGAAAAAAAGACGGTTATTACAAATATAATTAAATTCATTGTGGGCACGGTAGGTATCGTTTGGGGCGCCGACTTACTCGTTGATAACGGCAGTGACCTTGCAAGACTGTTTGGCGTATCGGAGAGGATAATAGGAGTAACTCTCGTGGCGGTTGGTACTTCACTCCCCGAACTTATAACCACCGTTACTGCGATAGTAAAAAAGCAGTCGGCACTGTCGGTCGGCAATATTTTGGGTGCCAATATATTGGATTTAACACTTATTATGCCACTTAGTGCTCTTATATCAGGTCAGTCGTTGCCCGTGTCAAGAATTTCCTCTATGATAGACCTGCCTGCCTGCTTAATAGTGGGACTTATTGCCGTAATTCCTGCCTTGTCTCGTTCAAAATTCAGCCGTTGGCAAGGCTTTGTTTTGCTTACAGTTTACATCGCCTACGTAATACTTACCTGCTTTTTAATTTAAAGGATGGTATTTTATGCAACTTAAAATACACAACGGTGCGGTAGACCTTTCGGGTATGCCGATACTAAACAGTATAAACATAGAAATCAATACAAACAGCCGTATAGCAATAGTTGGTAGAAACGGTTGCGGTAAGACTACGCTTTTACGGCTTATATCAGGCGAAATTTCCCTTAAAAAGAATGAGGGTGAGGACTCGTTTTTTGCCGTTTCGGGCAGTCCTACAATAGGAAAACTCGACCAAATGACATTTGACGACGAAAACATCAGTATGATAGACGAAATCCGTAAGTCTTACAGTGATATTATCGGTATGAAATCACGCCTTGACGAATTGGCGAAAAAAATGGAAACAAGTCAAGACGAAAAACTGATTTGTGACTATACAAGTTTACTTGATTTATTTACCGGTATCGGCGGATTTTATTTTGAAAAGGAATATGAGTCGGCTATTAAAAAGTTCGGGTTTAGTGAGCAGGATAAACACAAAAAAGTTTCTGAATTTTCGGGCGGACAACGTACTAAAATTGCCTTTTTGAAACTTTTGCTGTCAAAACCCGATTTACTGCTTCTTGACGAGCCGACAAACCACCTTGACATCGAGGCGGTAACATGGCTTGAAGACTATATAAGAGATTATAAAAAAGCGGTCGTTATAGTATCGCACGACCGTATGTTTCTTGACCGCACCGTAAACGAGGTTTACGAAATAGAACACGGCAAAACCGAAAGGTATGTCGGCAATTACAGTGATTTTTCAAGGCTTAAAAAAGAGCGTCGTACATTACAGGCAAAACAGTATGAACAGCAACAAAAAGAAATAGAAAGAATAAGTGCTACGGCAGAGCGGTTCAGATATAAGGCAACAAAGGCATCTATGGCACAGTCAAAACTCAAACAAATTGAGCGTATGGAAAAAATTGACGCACCGCAATCTTTCGATAACCGTACTTTTAAAACAACCTTGGAACCAACCATCAAGAGTGCCAAAGAAGTGCTTACCGTAAACGAACTTAAAATCGGCTTTGATAAAGTATTAAGTACTGTAAGTTTTTCGGTTTTAAGAGGACAGCGTATAGGAATTATCGGCGGAAACGGTCTCGGTAAGTCTACCCTTTTAAAAACCGTTGTCGGCAAAATTCCCCGTCTTGGCGGAGAATTTAAAATAGGCGACAACGTAAGTATAGGATATTTTGACCAGCAAATGGCACTGTATTCGGGGAGCCAAACGGTATTTGAAAATTTCAGCAGTAGTTATCCCGAACTTAACGATTTTGAGGTAAGAAGTGCTCTTGGTGCATTTTTGTTTACGGGCGACGAGGTATTTAAAACTCTTGATATGCTCTCAGGCGGAGAAAGGGTAAGACTGGCCCTTTGCAAACTGTTTAAAAAAAGTCCCAATCTATTGATACTTGACGAGCCTACCAACCATATGGACATAATTTCAAAGGAAACTTTGGAAGACCTGCTTTTATCATACACAGGAACGCTTATTTTTGTTTCACACGACAGATATTTTGTAAAAAAACTCGCAGATAAACTTTTGGTGTTTGAAAACGGTACTACACTGCTTTATGAATACGGCTATGAGCAATATACAGAGAGTAAAAAAAACACTGATGAGACAGAAAACAAACAAAAATCGCAGACGGTAAAAGTTGCTAAAAAGACTTTTACTACTCCTGCAAAGGAACGCTCAAAAAAGGAAAGAGCAATTAAAAAAGCAGAAGAAAAAATAGCACTTACGGAAGAAAAGCTCTCAGGACTTAAAGAGGAACTTACTTGGCAGGATAACATAAGCGATTATCTTCGCCTTTATGAACTTCAAAAGGAAATAGAAGATACCGAAGATATACTTTTGCAACTTTTAAGCGAATGGGAAACTATTGCAAATGAACTTGAAGAATTATAAAAAATCCCTGCACATTTTTAAAAAATGTACAGGGGTTTGTTGAAGGCATAGATCCAGTTCAGGTTGCGCAGCTTGTCGGTGAGGTTATACACGCCCATGAGTCCTTGAGGGGCTGTCTCGGGTTTGAATACGTCCACCTCGGGGTGAGCAATGCTGTAGTGGTGGCCGAATGGCGCTGGCGAACAGAAGTTCTACGAGTTTACGGTCGATGTCCGTGGCCAGAAGGTGAGAAAGCGCATCGGGCTCCGCAAACTCGAGCTCGACCTTTCGGACGGGCGCATGGCGTTCAAGGTCAACGGCGTCGAGCGCGACTGGACGTACACCTTCGGCGGCAAGACGATTACGTCCAACCGCATCGGCAAGCTCACGGG
>CALGCE010000158.1 GCA_937884625.1 uncultured Clostridia bacterium | reverse complement strand
ATATTGTATTTATAGGTAATCACGCTAAACTTTCGCAAAACACGGTTAAATTGCTTCTTAAAAGTAGGGATACGGGTTATGGAATAAAGGCGGCGGAAGATGAAATTATATCTACTTGTGCCATTGAAAGTATAGATTTTTCCCGTGATTCTGTTCGCAATATTCTCAAAGGTTATGCACCGAAGGATGAGCAGGAAAACAGAATTATGGGGCTGAAAAAGGGTTTTGAATTCATTTCAGCCGACAACGAAATCACCGAAGAAAATCTTTACAAGCTCTATATGATGACGGTCGGTGAGTTCTTGCCCGAAGAAAACAAACTCATAGACGGGAATTATTATAGGCACGATAATGTATTTGTCGTAAGCAACCGTATTGAGCATACGGGAATACCGGAAAAAAAAGTTCCGACCTATATGAAACAACTTATTGAATTTATCAATAAAGATGATGACATAAACGACCTTTATAAAGCGGCTATTATTCATTTTTACTTCTGTTTTGTGCATCCGTATTTTGACGGGAACGGCAGAATGGCTCGGCTTTTGCATCTGTGGTTTTTAATCCGCAAGGGTTATAAATCCGCTTTATTTATTCCGTTTTCAAGCAAAATTGAAAAGACAAGAAAAAAATATTACGACTCATACACCACGATTGAAAATAACAAAAAGTACAGCGGTGTTCTTGATGTTACACCTTTTGTTCTGTACTTCACCGAAAATGTGTATAACGAAATAACGGGCGAAGTGGTCGGAACAGATACTTTTGAAGTTTACGAAAATGCACTGTCAAGTGGCAAAATAACCGAAAAGGAAACAAAACTGTGGAAATTCGTGCTGTCTTTCTACGGCACGGGCGAGTTTTCAACCAAACAACTTGAAAAGGATTTCGGCAATGCCGCCTATGCGACAATTCGTGGCTTTGTGCTGAAATTTGAGGAGCTTGGGCTTCTCTATTCCACCAAATACGGTGCAAGAATAAAATATAAAATTGTAAATGACGGTAGGTGATATTTTTGACAGCAGTAATTTATGCCCGATATTCAAGCGACAACCAGCGTGAAGAATCTATTGACGGACAGTTGCGTGAATGCAAGGCATTTGCAGAGAAAAACGATATTCAAATAGTGGGCACTTACATCGACCGTGCATTATCTGCTAAAACAGATAACCGTCCGGATTTTCAAAAGATGATAAAGGACAGTGCCAAAAAGCAGTTTAATAATATCATCGTTTGGAAACTTGACCGTTTTGCCCGTAACCGTTACGATTCGGCACACTATAAAAGTATTCTTAAAAAGAACGGTGTCCGTGTTCTTTCTGCTACCGAAGCAATTTCTCAGGGTGCAGAGGGCATTATTCTTGAATCTGTTTTGGAAGGTATGGCAGAGTATTATTCTGCCGAACTTGCCGAAAAGGTAATCAGAGGTCAAACCGAAAACGCTTATAAATGCAAATTCAACGGCGGTACGGTTCCTTTTGGATATATAATAGACGAAGAACATAATTTCAAGTTAAATAATGAAACTGCTCCGTTTGTTGCCAAAGCATATCAAATGTATTCTGACGGATATACCATGAATGAAATTGCGGATGAGTTTAATGTTAACGGTTTACGCAATACAAGAGGAACGAAGTTTAATGTAAACTCAATTTCAAAAATACTCACTAACCGCAGATATATTGGTGAATATGCTTACCGTGATATTGTAATCCAAGACGGTATACCGGCAATCGTTTCAAAGGATTTGTTTAACCGTATTCAAGAACTTATCGTTAAAAACAAGAAATCGCCTGCACGAAAGAAAGCAGACGATGAATATATTTTAACAACAAAGCTGTATTGCGGAAAATGCATGACCTTTATGGTCGGCGAAAGCGGAACGGCAAGAAATCAGAACACCTATCGGTACTATAAATGTCTTTCGGCAAAACGCAAAAGCGGTTGTGATAAAAAGGCAGTCAAAAAGGAATGGATAGAAAATATTGTCATAAAAGAAATAATGAAAGTCATTTGGGATGATGCACTGATTGATAATCTATCGAGTGCGGTGCTTAAATTGCAGGGTGAGGAAAACACCGTCCTGCCTTTGCTTAAAAAGCAACTTGCTGAAACGGAAAAAGCCATTGATAATATTTTGAATGCAATGGAACAAGGCATTTTCAATTCCTCAACAAAAAAGCGGTTGGATGATTTAGAACATTGCAAAGAAGAAATTGAAATTCAGATTGCGGAAGAAAATATCAAAAAGCCGATGCTCACCAAAGACCAAATTGTATTTTGGTTCTACCGTTTGCGTAAAACTGATATAACCAATGCGATGCATCGCAAACGGTTGGTTGACAGCTTTGTAAACGCCATAATCGTCCACGATGACCGATTGGAATTTTATTTTAATTACAAAGACGGAGCAACCACTTTATCGGTCGAAGATTTAGAAAACAGTTCGGATTTAGTTAACTCACTCCCACCAGAAAAAAGCACTGCTTACGCAGTGCTTTTTTCAATGAAGTCGCCCTATCGGGCTAATGAAAAATGAAGACGCTTACGCTAATGAAAAAATTAAGGTGTTCGCCATCGCTCACAAATTATAGGGCGATTTTGCTTCATTAGGGCGTTAGCCCGTCTTCATTTTGCTTCATTATCGAGCGTATGTGAGTGACTTCATTTGATATTGTTTGGGTTCAACACCCTCCGCCGATTTGCCGAATATATTTTTTCTCATCTAATCTTAAATTAACTTAAAACCGCAATAAGTCAGTCTGATTTTTTAAACTTATCAAATGTTGAAAACACAAAGTATTATTGACAACATAATTGTTTAATGTTATAATAAATAAACAAATTTATTTATTTATTTTGAAAGGAGGAGACATTTTGTTTGAGTCATCTGAATTTGGAAAATACCTAAAAGAAAAGCGAGAAAAGGAAAAACTGACTCAAAACGATTTAGCGACAGCCATAAAAAAATCAGCACAGTATATAAGTAATATCGAAAACGGCAAAAATAATGCTCCTCCAAATCCGTCGGATATAGAAGCACTTATTAAAAAACTCAAACTAAGCGAACAGGATTCTAAATCGTTTAAGCAAAAGGCGGCTGCCGATCGTAACCGTTTGCCAAATGAACAGATGCAATACATAAGAAAGCATCGAAAGTTACAGGATCTTATTAATTACGGAACAGATAACAACATTAATGATAAACGTTGGGCTGAGGTTTTAGCCATAATTTCGGGAGGGAAATAATATGAAAAGCGAAACGAAATTTTACGAGGCTTTAGAAAATATCTTTGTAGGTGCCCCTATTGAAGGAGAAGGAGGCTACGTTAACCTGCTTAGAGTCAAAGAAAAATATTATAGTAAAGTTATATCGCAACTTAAATCAGAAATTGAAAATGATAAAATAATCACAGAAGATTTTAAAGAAAAATTTTATGAATTATTATATAGTTTTTTTGAAAAATATTTTAGCGAATGCGGTTCGGTTTATTTTGTAAAAACCGCAAATTGGCAGCGTGTTTATGAAAAAGTATATATCGACAATAAAGATGTAGTTTTGTTTTGGAAGACGCATATGCTTTATTATGTGAAAAGCGACATTCTTTTTCAAGATATAAGAGTAAAAGTCACAGACGATTCAGACGATACCGGGTATGTATTTTATTTTGACGTTGGGAATTTACACCAAAAACAAAACAACGAAAAGAAAGAATTGATATTTAAATATAAAGAATCAAAGACGGAAAAAGTCGACGGCTTTCATGACCATATGACCGGAGATAAAACCTTTGTTTTGTCAGTCGGATATAGTGAAAGAGGTAAGAAGACGGATATTTCGGCTATAAGTGCATCATCCGGAATTAACGGCAATATCATAGAAAAAGCAATTAGGACATTTAAAAAACAAACTACCGTTGATTTCTTTATCAATAAGAACGCAAAAGGATTTTTAGAAGAACAGTTAGAGCTGTTTTTACACCAATATCTTTTAGAAGATGAAAATATTTTTAATGAGGAAATTCTTCTTCAAATTAAGGCACTCAAAAAATACGCCAAAGAATTAATAGTGTTTATTTCTCAATTTGAAGATGAACTGGTTAAAATCTGGAACAAGCCGAAATTTGTAAGAAAGTCGAATTATGTTATAACTATTGACCGACTTAACAAAGACATAATTGATAAAATTCGTGAACATAAAGGGCTCAGAGAGCAAATTTCAGAATGGGTTAAATTGGGTATGGTTGAAGAAAACTTTTCGTTTAGTGACGAGGAGTTGAAGAAAAGTGAACATTTACCAATAGATACAAAATATTTTAAAGATCTTGAAATTGAAATAATAAAAGATTTTGATGATTTAGACGGTGCTTTGGACGGTAAACTGATTAAAAGTGAAAATTATCAGGCTCTTACAACGTTAAAAGAAAGATATAAAAACAAAATAAAATGTATTTATATTGATCCTCCTTTTAATACCGGTAATGATTTTGCATATATGGATGAGTATCAAGATTCCTCCTGGTTGACAATTATGTATGACCGATTAAAAACATCACAAGTTTTATTATCTGCCAACGGGTCAATTTTTGTACATTTAGACCATTTTGCAGAACATCGGGGCAGAGAACTTTTAGAAAACATTTTTGAGAAGAAGAATTTTCTTAATAATATAGCATGGTCGTACAGATCGGGCGGTGCATCTGATGCGAAGGCTTTGCCGTATAAGCATGACAGCATTTTGTTTTATGCCAAAGATAAAAACCGTTTTGATTTGTCGCCCATAACCGAAAGACAGTATTACTCGAAAAATTTTATGGGTGCAAAAAAAGACGAAGAAGGCAAATATTATACCGACACATTACTTCGGGATATATTTGAGGGCGAAATTTTTGACCCCAAAAGAAAACAGACATTTAATGTGCGTAAGGTATTAAATTTGTCTAAAGAGTTTTATTCATTTAAAAATTCACAAAAGCCGGAAGGGCTTTTGCATTTGTTATTAACCCTATCGAATTTAAAAAGTGGGGAAATATTTATGGATTATTTTGCAGGGAGCGGACCGTCTTTGGCTGTTGCAAAAAAGATGGGGAATAAATTCATCGGCGTAGAAATGGGCGAGCATTTCAATACTTTCTATCAGGACACCATAGAATATAAAAACTCGGTCACCAATAAGAAAGAAGTATATGAAAAATTTGATGTTATCGGACTTGAAGAAACCGAAAAGAAATTGCTGGTAAGCGTAAATAAGGTGGGACTGTTGGGCAGAATGAAAGAGGTAGTTGCCTGTAACGGAAGACATGAACCCTGCGGTATTTCTTTAAATACAAATTGGCAAGGCGGTGGATTCTTTAAGTATTATGAGTTAGAACAGTATGAAGACGTTTTAGATTATGCTGTTTACTTAAAAGACATAGATAGTGACTATTCGGAGAATTTATGTAATCAGTATATTTTCTTTGCCGATAAAAAATTCAGTGATGTTTTAGAAGTTAATGAAAATAATATTAATATAGATTTTAATAAACTTTACGACGATATTGATTTTCCTGAAACAATTTCTAATTTATACGGTAAGCCAATCGAAAAGATAACAGCAGACACTGTTAAACTTGCTGATATTGCCGAGCCTATAAAGTATAATGCAGAAAATATGAACAATGAAGAAAAACTGGCATTTGTAAAAATGTTAAGACCGCTGATTTGGTGGGGTAAAGAATAATGAAAGCAGTTACATATTTGGCAGAAGCACTTGAAGATATAAATTACGATTCGCTTGGCGAGTGGTGCGTTCCCGATTTATATTCTTACA
>CALGCE010000157.1 GCA_937884625.1 uncultured Clostridia bacterium | reverse complement strand
ATTTACAACAAAACTTACTTTAAACCTCTCTCCTTTTCCAACTACTTTTGGAGCTTGAACTTTAAACTCAACCTCCTGAGAAAATAAAGGAAGTGGCAAAAGAGTCGGATATTATTTTCAATACCGTTGACGTAGATTTGTTTAGCCAAAATACCGAAAATCTTAAAAACACTTTATTAATTGATTTATCAAGTAAGGGTTGCATTGATTTAAGTAAAGCAAACAAACTTGGCATAAATGCCGTTAAACTACCCGCCCTACCGGGAAAAGTCGCACCCGAAACGGCAGGTAGTATACTTACACAAACGGTGCTTGAAATAATAACAGATTAATCTTAATTTTTTGAAAGGAAGAAAACTATGGAACGTATAACAGTAGGATATGCGTTTTGCGGTTCTTTTTGCACTATTGCAAAATCGGTAGAGGCACTTAAAGAACTTGCAAAACTTGATATAAATATAAAGCCTATAATGTCGGACATTGTGTATAAGACCGATACTCGTTTCGGTAAATCATCCGACCTTATAAATACGGTTGAAGAAATCTGCAATGAAAAGGTAATACACGATATAGCATCGGCAGAACCTATCGGACCTAAAAATCTATTAGATGCGATAATAGTATCGCCCTGTACGGGTAATACCGCCGCAAAAATTGCACTCGGCATTACCGATACTCCCGTAACTATGGCGGTTAAAGCACACCTAAGGAATAATAAACCTGCAATTTTGGCTATTGCAACTAATGATGCATTAGGTGCATCGGCAAAAAACATAGGACTGCTTCATAACACACAAAACATCTACTTCGTCCCCTACCGTCAAGATGACCCGTACGGTAAAAACAATTCGCTTGTTTGTGATTTTTCACTGATACCTCAAACACTTGAATACGCTTTACAAGGTAAACAAATACAGCCCGTTATTAAAACGGCAGTCGGCAGTTAATTTTAGATATTTTTTAATAAATAAAGTAAATATTATATAATTCTCCCACACTTAATTTATAGTGTGGGCGTTTTGCGGTTGACAGTTTTTTCAATTTATGATAAAATTATTAGGTTAAATTTGTGCTTCGGGAGTTTGGTATGAAAGAGGAATACATTTCAAATTCATCACAAGATACCGAAAAAATCGCCGAAAAATTTGCTTTAAGTCTTTTAGGCGGAGAGGTAATTGCCTTTACGGGAAGTCTTGGTATGGGTAAAACTTGTTTTGTAAGAGGTCTTGCAAGAGGACTTGGATTTTCAGGCGAAGTTACCTCCCCTACCTTTGCACTGATAAACGAATACCGTGGCGGTAGACTTGACATTTTTCACTTTGATATGTACAGGGTAACCGATTGGAATGATTTATATTCCACAGGATATTTTGATTATTGTGATTACGGCGGTGTAATTGCTGTCGAGTGGAGTGAAAATATAGAGTCTGCTTTGCCCGACGGAACTATTTATATAGACATAAAAAGAATAGACGATACAAAAAGAAAAATTACCGTTACAAGGGGGAATTTAACTTGAAAATATTGGCTCTTGAATGTTCCGTCTCCCCTGCTTCGGTTGCGATAATTGATAACGGTAAAATCATTTCACAGTGTTTTATAAATGTGAAATTAACACATTCTCAAACACTTATGCCGATGGTAAAGTCGGCACTCGACTTATCTCTTACAAAGTTTGATGATATTGAGGGAATTGCAATATCGTCAGGTCCTGGTTCATTTACGGGTATCAGAATAGGGATAAGTGCGGTAAAAGGGCTTTGTATTGCAAAAAAACTGCCCTGCGTAGGTGTATCAACACTTCGTGGCATAGCAGAAAATTTTAAAGGTCAAAATGCAATTATTTGTGCTGTTATGGATGCCCGTTGCAATCAAGTGTATAACGCTTTATTTAAGGTTGACGGCGATACCGTTGAGCGTTTATGCGAGGATAGGGCGTTAATGTGTACCGAACTTGCAGAGCAATTAAGAGAATACAATGAAAAAATTATTGTTTGCGGTGACGGTACAGATTTGTTTTATAGTTTTGTTTGCGATAATGAAAATGTATTTTTAGCACCCGAAAGGCTCAAATACCAAAGTGCGACAGGGGTAGGTCTTTGTGCATACAGTGAATTTTTATCGGGTAATACAGTGTCGTCAGAAGAACTGTTACCCGTATATTTACGATTGCCACAAGCAGAACGGGAACTAAAAGCCAAAAAGGAGAAACAAGAATGAAAATTGCAATTGGTTGTGACCACGGCGGTCTTGAACATAAGAATGCAATTGCCGAACACTTAAAAGAGCGTGGTTTTGAAGTAAAGGACTTCGGCATTTACGAGCAGGTGTCGGTTGACTATCCCGATATAGCAGTAAAGGTAACAAGAGCCGTTACAAGCAAAGAATGTGAACTCGGCATTTTGGTTTGCGGAACGGGTATTGGTATGTCGATGGCGGCAAACAAGGTCAAAGGTATAAGAGCAGCGGCTTGCAGTGACCATTTTTCCGCAAAATACACAAGGATGCACAACAACGCAAACATTCTTGCACTTGGCGGCAGAGTTGTAGGTATTGGTCTTGGTCTTGAGCTTGTTGACATTTTCCTTGATCCAATCTGCGTTGACAACAGGGATGTGAAGATGCTCCAGGACCTCATAATCGCGGCGCACAACCAGGCTGTGCAGAACGTGCAGGGTGCCATAAAGGATCAGCTCGGCCCAATGGTGGCGGGACTCGACCCTTCAGCTCTCGGAATGTGACCGTGAACGCGCTCGATGAACTTGCGGAAAGTTTTTCAAGGCTTCCCGGAATAGGAAAAAAATCTGCCATGCGCATATCCTCAGGGCTTCTAAAGGCGGACAGGGAATTCCTCAAAAGGTTTGCGGAGCAGATAAGCACGCTTCAGGACAAAATACGGCCATGCTCGGTGTGCGGTGCCTGGACAGAAGACGACCCCTGCGGAATATGCAGCGACTTCACCCGTGACAAGAGCGTCATCTGCGTGGTGGAGGAACCTCAGGACGTGAACACCATAAACGCATCGAGGGAATTCCACGGGCTTTTCCACGTGCTGGGCGGCGTCATTTCCCCTCTCAACGGCATGACTCCCGACAAGCTCCGCATCCAGGACCTTGTGGAACGCGTCAAGACCGGCGGCATCAAGGAAGTCATTCTTGCCACGAACCCGAATGTAGAGGGTGACACAACGGCCCTCTACATCCAGAGAATTCTTCAGGGAGAGGATGTGACTGTTACAAGGCTTGCTTCCGGGCTTCCTGTGGGCGGCGAACTGGAATATGCGGACCGGCTTACACTTGCGAGAAGTTTCCGCGGAAGAACAAGCCTCGGCTGAAAAATCACCCCTTGTAGAAAACGGCGGTCACTTTCGACAGCATTTCCGGATCCAGTGCACCTGCGCTTTCGAAAGGAGAGTGCATGGCCCACTGCGGCAGGCCTATGTCCACACCCGGCACT
>CALGCE010000156.1 GCA_937884625.1 uncultured Clostridia bacterium | reverse complement strand
GAAAGATATAAAGATATAGTGGGTAAAAAACTCATATTGCCGATAGTACACCGTGAAATACCCGTTATAGCAGATGATTATGTTGAGGTTGATTTCGGTACGGGCGTAGTTAAAATTACACCTGCCCACGACCCGAACGACTTTGAAGTAGGTCTTCGCCATAACCTTGAAGTAATAAATGTACTGACCGACGATGCAAAGATAACAGACGATTATCCGAAGTATGCAGGTATGGACAGATACGAGGCAAGAAAGGCAATAGTAGCAGACCTTGAAGCAGAGGGTGCACTCGTTAAGGTGGAGGATTACAGCCATAATGTCGGCACCTGCTACCGTTGCGGTACAACGGTAGAGCCGAGGGTATCAAAACAGTGGTTTGTTAAAATGAAACCGTTAGCAGGCCCTGCAATAGATGCCGTTAAAAACGGCGAAACAAAGTTCGTACCCCAAAGATTTGAAAAGATATATTTTCATTGGCTTGAAAATATAAAAGATTGGTGTATTTCCCGTCAACTTTGGTGGGGACACCGTATTCCTGCTTGGTACTGTGACGATTGCGGAGAAATAACCGTATCAAAAGAAGAAACGCATTGTTGTGAGCACTGTAACAGCAAAAATATAAAGCAAGACCCCGATACGCTTGATACGTGGTTTTCGTCTGCTCTTTGGCCTTTCTCAACTTTGGGTTGGCCTGATGAAACAGAGGACTTTAAGCATTACTATCCTACCAACACACTTGTTACAGGTTACGATATAATTCCGTTCTGGGTTATGCGAATGATGTTCTCGGGAATTGAACAAACGGGACAGGTACCGTTTGATACAGTTCTTATACACGGTCTTGTAAGGGACAGTCAGGGCAGAAAGATGTCAAAGTCGTTAGGCAACGGCGTAGACCCGCTTGAAGTTATCGACAAATTCGGTGCAGATGCATTAAGGTTCTCTCTTGCAACGGGTAACAGTCCCGGAAACGATATGCGTTACATCGAAGAACGTGTTGAGGCAAGTCGTAATTTTGCAAATAAGATTTGGAATGCCGCACGTTTTATACTGATGAACTTAAAGTCGGATGAGGTACTTTCAATAGTACCGTCGGATTTCGCACTTGAAGATAAATGGATAATTTCAAAGTTTAATACTCTT
>CALGCE010000155.1 GCA_937884625.1 uncultured Clostridia bacterium | reverse complement strand
TTCCAATAAAGCGGGGTTCGTTTCTTTTTCTTCTTTTACAGAAAAGTTATAAAAACTGTTTTTCCCTTCACACCCTGTAATTCCAACATAATATTTTTTGGGCCAATTTGTGTCTATTCGGCTGCCCAACAATTGCCCACGACATTTGACAAAAAGAAATGCTCCTTTTTTATTAAAACGCACGCCGACACTCATTGTATGTTTTTTACCTATTTTTAAAGGCATATCGATAAAAGATAACAACTTCCAAGAAGGTTTATTGTTTGAAAAGTAATGATGCCAAATGTTAATTCCTCTGTCATACATGACAATCTCTATATGATCATGATGGACCGAGGTAAGCTCTTGCGATAAAACAATCAGGGGAGCCATTCTACCTTCAAAAGAACAAGTTGTTTCTATAATAGATGCAAAAGCATTAATGGAATATTTACAAAAAAACAAATAATACTATAAAACAACAATATTATCCCTATGGATAATTTCATCATAGGTTTTTGTGGGTAATTTGGTTTCGGTATTTTTGGTAAGTACACCTACCGCAACATTAACAGCAAGACCGAGTGCCACTAAAATAAGTGCAGGTTTATACATCTTCCTGTAAAAAAACCAAATAGCAGAGCCGATAGGTCCTAATAACAAACCCAAAATGGCAACAGGCCAACACCAACTAACCTTTGAACCCGTCACTTCCATTTTTGAAAACTTTTTAAGAATATCGGGCGACTTTTTGCCTACAAAAGCACAAACCTCATCACTCGGTATTCCTGTAATCGTATCGACAAAGAATCCGTTTGACTTTGCATCGGCAAAATTAGGGTTATATGTACCGCTATCAGTATTATTATACTGATACTCGGTTTTGTTTTCCGCTATTTCAAGTTTTGCACCGCAATTTTTACAGTACGAATACTCCTCTTCGTTTTCGGTACCGCAATCAGGACAAATACGCATAAAAACACTTCACTCCAAAATTTAATCAAATACCTGCAAAATATGCTATTAATGACGGTAAATACTGAACTGCAAACAAACCGATGAGTGTTGCTATAAAACTGATACCGCCACGCTTATGAAAGTCATAATCAATATCATCGCTATTGCTTTTTATTTCCTTAATAGTAGAAATCGTATGCTTTTTATATATATAATCCGCTTTTATACCAACGATTATTTTTAAAATAAGATTAAGCAAAGCACCGACGAATGCCAAAATCAAAATCCCTACACCGATATTAGGTAAATTTCTGTTTATCTCGTTAATAAACTGGGCATTTGTCATTGAATTAGACGCACCTAAACTGTTGATTGCTTTAATAAACGGTGCCGTAAGCAGTGAAAATGCAACCGATAAAATGCCTATAAGTATACCGCTTTTATACATTTTTCTGCCCAAAAGCCAAGCACTCGGGAAAAAGAAAGCAAGCCAATTCCAAGAAGACTTAACACCCGATGCCATAGCGGCAAATTTCGGTATATACCTATGTGTATTAGCGGCAACAAAGCGTTTTGCTTCGTCAGCCGTTACGCCGTCCCCTAAATCGGCATCCGCAGGGACACCGCCCAAAAAGTCAAACACAACGTAATTACCGCCGAGTTTTGATAAATTAGGCGTACCGCACTCAGGACAGTTTTTAAGACTGCTATCGTACTTTTCACCGCACATACCGCATTTTATATATTCGGTTGAATTTTGTTTATCTTGTTGAGGTCTTTTTGTTTCAACACTTTTTTCTAATTTATCATACTGTTTATCCGTACCGTGATACACTTCGAGTGCACAGTGACCTAACTTATTATAACAGTCCCTATGATGCGGTGCTCCGCAAACAGGACAGTATACTACATCGTCCTCATCAAATAAATATGCGTGGCAAAACGGACAATTTTTACCCTCTAAACTAAGGCTCATACATAGGCTCCCTTATATTCCGCAATCTTTTCCAAAACACAGTCAAAATACTCTTTTCCGTAGTTATGAAAAATATTGTTACTAATCATTTTATAAAGTTCATCAAACGTTACCCATTTTGCTTCGGCAACTTCGCTTTTTTGCAACCTTAAACTGCGTACGTCTATATCCTTTTTTATAAACCAAACGTCAAGCAGTGAATTTCTGCGTTTTATACGTCTAACTAATTTTAATGACTCGTTATTTGCATATATTCCGAGTTCCTCCGAGAGTTCACGCCTTGCGGCAGAAAATGAATCCTCACCCGAAACAGCGGCACCGCCGGTTGCCGCCCACTCGCCGGGCATTAATTTTTTGTTGTCGGCACGGCGTTGTATTAAAATCTTACCGTCACTCGATACTACCCAAATATGAACTACCAAGTGATATTCGCCCTGCTTTAAACAGTACCGACCTCGCACGGCAGTCCTCCCCGTAGGCATACCGTCGGCATTAAGTATATCCCATTTTTCGGTTTGCATATTTTTACTCCATTATATTTTACGTTAATACAATTATACAACGAAACGGTTACATATTCAAGTTAATTTTATATTAACAACGCCAAAGCATTTAAACGCTCGGTATTTAGTCTTCAAACTGACTATTATACAGTTTTGCATAAAATCCGTCTTTTAACAGCAGTTCGCTGTGACTTCCCTTTTCAACTATCCTGCCGTTTTGCATTACAATAATAACGTCGGCTTCCTTAACGGTTGAAAGTCTATGTGCTACTATAAAACTTGTTCTTCCCTGTTCAAAATTCATAAATGGAATTATTTTCGCTAATATTGCAGATATTATTAATACTACAAAACATGAAATTATTCC
>CALGCE010000154.1 GCA_937884625.1 uncultured Clostridia bacterium | reverse complement strand
CTAAATAGCTGGTATGTATTGGCGACGGTAAAAGCTAATGGTATAAGTAAAAAAGCAACGATAATCAAAACATTTTCATCTCTCAATCATAATATTAAAAAATTTCAATACCGAATATTCTCACACTGTTACTTTTGCTCATTATAAATTTCCATTATCCTATTAAGACGGTGGTTAAGTCCCGAAACGGTTATCGGCTCGTGACTTTTAGCACATAACTCTTTTAAAGTTGCATCGGGATTTTCAAGACGGAGTTTTGCAGTATACAAAAGTTCTTTCGGCAAACTTTCAAGCCTTTCGGTCTTAATAAGATATTCTATCGCCTTTCTCTGCCTTACCGACGCCTCAACCGCCCTTGTTATATTACCGCTGTCGCAGTTTCTTGCTCTGTTGGTGTTATTCTTTACACTCTTTATTATGGTTGTTTCAATAAGTTCGAGACTTCTTGATGATGCACCCATAAGCGTTAACAGATTTATTATCATTTCACTGCGTTTTATGTAGACCACAAAACCGTTTCCCCTGCGTGAAATGTGTGCCGTAATAAAATGTTCGGACAAAAGGTTACATAGTTCTTTTGCAAGATTTTCATTCTTTACGGGAAAATCCGCACGGTATGACACTTCGGGGTTTGAGAGATGCCCACAGGCTAAAAACGCACCCCTTACAAAACTTGCAACACAACATTCCCGTAAAAAACATTCCCTGTTTATAAGTCCGTCATAAACGCCGAAGTCAACCGACGCCAATATTTTAAGCCTGTCCGCCTCGCTTACAACCTCTGCCTTATAGGTCGGATTTTTAGTACCTCCGCAGGTTATTTTTACGTCGGCAGAGTATACCGATTTCAAAAGGTCTGCATAGCACTGTGCGGTACGGCTGTTTTCGGTCTGCATACATATTCTCTTTACCGAAAAAGACCTGCTGAAAAGCAAAAATCCGTAAGCAAGCGGTTCTTTGCAACAATCAGAGGTCTTTAAGTTTGACAGTTCATTTTTTATATCCGAACAAAAAGACATTCAAACTCCCCACCCGTTATTTTAAAATATCACGGTGTATCGTACTTACTGCATATCCGCTCTCGATTAAATGTTTCGACAAAAGTTCGGCAAAGGTGACCGAACGGTGCTTACCGCCCGTACAACCAAAAGAGATTACAAGTTGGCTTTTACCCTCTTTCACATAAAGCGGTACCGAATAGTCTATAAAGTCTATCATTTTTGCAAGGAATTCATTTGATTCCTCACTGTTCATAACATAGTCCTGTATCTCTTTTTGAAGTCCCGTTTTGTTTTTAAGTTCCTCAACATAATACGGGTTTGGCAGACATCTTACGTCTATTATTATATCCGCTTCTGTGTCCGAGCCGTACTTAAAACCGAAAGATTTGCACTGTATTTTAAGTCCTACATTAATTCCGTCTAAAAATATTTCTGAAAGTTCTGCTTTCAGTTGTGCCATAGAAACAAGGCTTGTATCAATGGTATAATCCGACAGGTTTTTTATATGGGATAACATCTTACGTTCCTTTGCAATAGCCTCCGACATAGATATATCGTACTTGTCGCAAAGCGGATGCTTACGGCGGTTTTCCTTATATCTTCTAATAAGTACCTCGTCGGTTGCATCTAAAAATAAAATCTTGTACTCGACATTGTTTTTCTTCAAGTTTTCAAGGACTTCGGTTATCTCAGAAAACATATCTCCGCCCCTGACATCTGTAACTATGGCAATTCTGCCGAGTTCCTCGTTACCCCTTGCCGACAAATCGACAAACGCCGGAATTATTGCAGGAGGAATGTTATCCACACAGTAAAAGCCTATGTCTTCAAGTGCATTCGCCGCCTGTGACTTACCTGCACCAGACATTCCCGTAACTATAAGCAAGTTCATATATTTTTCTCCTCACCTACGAATATAACCTCGGTTTCTAATTTTACACCGTCGTTTTCATAAACCGTATCCTGTATCTTTTTAATAAGATTTTTTACGTCATTTGCGGTGGCATTCCCCGTATTTATTACAAATCCTGCGTGTTTTTCGCTTACTTTTGCACCGCCAAGGGTAAGTCCTTTAAGATTGTTTTTTTCTATAAGTGCACCTGCAAAATACCCCTGCGGTCGCTTAAAGGTACTGCCTGCACTCGGATATTCAAGCGGTTGTTTTTGCTTTCGTCTTTGTAAAAGGTCGTTCATTTTGCTGTTTATTTCTTCCTTTTCGCCCTTTTTAAGTTTAAAAGTGACCTTTGTTATAACAAGAGAAGAGTTTTTAAAGACACTCGTTCTGTAACCGAGTTTCATATCGCAAACGGGCACCGTCTTTATATTTCCGTCACTGCCGACGCACTCTGCCGATGCTACCACCTGCGACATTTCACCGCCGTATGCACCTGCATTCATATAAACGGCACCGCCTACACTTGCAGGTATTCCGTAGGCAAATTCAAGTCCCGTAAGACCGTTATTTAGTGCCACATTACAGACCTTACTTAACTTTACCGATGAAGAACAGTTGATTTCACAGTCACTTACCGTAATCTCGTCAGAACACATTTTTATGACTGCACCCTTAATACCGCCGTCCGACACTAGTATATTAGACCCTGCACCAAGTATAAAATACGGTACGCTAAATTCCTTTGCAAATTTAATTACCTGCGTCATTTCTTCTGTATTTTTAACCGTTACAAAAATTTCGGCATTACCGCCTATTTTAAAGGTGGTGTGATTTTTCATACTTTCGTTTTCAAAAAAGCAAATATTATTATCGGTTAATTTTTGCTCAAAAGCCTTTAAATTCATAAAATCACCGCTGCCCTTTTTAGTTTTAAAACCGTTCAACTTCTGTTTTTTCAGCAGGAATGTCATCACCCATACCGAGTTTATTAAGCAGGTCTTCCGCCGCATTGTAACCCAACTTCTTTTGACGGCTGTTCATCGCCGCAACCTCTATTATAACCGCAAGGTTTCTGCCCGGCTTTACGGGAATGGTGAGCGACGGAATGTTTAGTCCTAAAAGTTCGGTAGTCTGATTTTCAAGTCCCATACGGTCGTAAACCTTGTTTACATCCCACTGTTCAAGGTGTATTACAAGGTCTATTTTCTCGGTTAGTTTTACCGCACCTACACCGAAAATTCGGCTCGCATTAATAATACCTATTCCACGTAGTTCAATAAAATGACGGATATTATCGGGTGCACTACCAACAAGCGATTTACTCGATACCTTTCGTATCTCCACCGCATCGTCGGCTATAAGACGGTGTCCTCGCTTTACTAGTTCTATCGCCGTTTCGCTCTTACCTACTCCGCTCTCGCCCAAAAGCAGTATACCCTCGCCGTATACTTCTACAAAAACGCCGTGTCTTGTTACCCTCGGTGCCAAATGCAGACTTAAAAACGCTATCAAAGCAGCAGTAAAATCGGAGGTCGATTCATTAGTACGCAAAAGCGGTACGCCGTATTCTTTCGCCGTCTCAACATAGTAATCTTCTATTTCAAGTCCTCTTGCCACTATTACCGCAACGGGTTTTTTTGAAAAAAATTCGTTCATTCGGCTTTTTGCCTTATCGGGAGTAAATCTCTTTAAAAAACTTACTTCGCTGATACCAAGGATTTGAATCCTGCGGTCGTCAAAGTATTCGTAATACCCTGCCATTTGAAGTCCCGGTCGGTTTATTTCGGTTGAGGAAACCAACAAGTTTTCAGGATTGTCAGGCATATAAAGCGTTTCAAGGGAAAATTCCTTTATTATCCTACCAAGTGATATAGTAAAGTCTGTTTTCAAATCAATACACCCCTAATTTACATATTACGGTAATCTATCATTTTTATTATACTATACTTATCACGGTTTTTAAATAATTTTTTTAAAATTTTGACAAAATTACTTGCTAATATATAGAAATAAATATATAATTAATTGGTAATTTGGTTTTTTTCGGAGGAAATTTTATGAAACTCGGTATGGTAGGACTTCCTAATGTCGGCAAGTCAACCCTTTTTAACGCCATCACAAACGCAGGAGCACAATCGGCCAACTATCCGTTCTGCACGATAGAGCCGAATGTAGGTATGGTAAGCGTTCCCGATGAGCGTCTTGAAAAATTGGCGGAGATTTACAGTCCCGATAAATTTACTCCTGCGGTAATAGAGTTTGTCGATATAGCAGGTCTTGTAAAGGGCGCTTCAAAGGGAGAGGGACTCGGCAACAAATTTCTTGCAAACATAAGAGAGGTTGACGCAGTAGTCCATGTAGTGCGTTGCTTTGAGAGTACCGATATAATCCATGTTGAGGGTTCGGTTGACCCAGTGCGTGATATTGAAACAATTAACTTGGAACTTATTTTCTCCGATATGGAGATAGTAAAACGCCGTCTTGATAAGGCGATGAAAACGGTTAAGGGGGATAAGTCGGCACAGACAGAGGTTGACTTTCTTAACAGACTGACCGCCCACCTTGAACAAGGTCTTCCCGCCCGTTCGATAGAGGTAAACAGTGATAAGGAACAAGAAATTCTTAATACCACTTCGCTTTTATCCTTAAAACCCGTTATTTACGCATGTAATATGAGCGAGGACGATTTTACAAGCGGTATTGAGCAGAATAAAAACTATAACGCCGTAAAGCAAATAGCAGAAAAAGAAAACGCCGAAATACTGCCTATTTGTGCGTCACTTGAAGCAGAAATATCAGGTCTTGACGATGAAGAAAAGATAATGTTTTTGGAGGAACTCGGTCTTAAACGCTCGGGACTTGACCGTATGATACAAAAATGTTACAGTCTGTTAGGTCTTATATCCTATCTTACGGCAGGAAAACCCGAGGTAAGGGCGTGGACGATAGTAAAGGGTACCAAAGCACCGCAGGCGGCAGGTAAAATACACACCGATTTTGAGCGTGGTTTTATCCGTGCGGAAGTAATATCTTTTGACGACTTTATGGCGTGTGGCGGAAGTATGGTAACCGCCAAAGAAAAGGGACTTGTAAGAAGCGAGGGAAAAGAGTACGTTATGTCGGACGGCGATATAGTTCTCTTCCGCTTTAACGTATAAAAAACGTCCTTTCTGCTCACACTTTTAACAGGTGATTAAAGTGAGCAAAGTAAAGGGCAATACCGTTATTTTCGGTGTCGGTGCGGTAGGCTACGGACTAATCGAAATACTTTGGCGTGGCTATACACACTGGTCAATGCTTTGTGCCGGCGGTCTTTCGCTTTTGGGACTTTCTGCCGTAGCACAAAAATTTAAAAACTGCAATATAATAATAAAAGCCCTTTTGGGCAGCGGTATTATAACGGTAATAGAATTTGTTTTCGGTACGGTTTTTAATTTAATTCTTAAAAAGGACGTTTGGGATTACAGCCGTATGCCTCTTAATATAAAAGGTCAGGTATGTGCTTTGTATTCGTTCTTTTGGGTAATTTTAAGTATGATTTTTATTCCCTTTGCAGAAAAACTCAATAAAAAACTAATGGGGTGAAGCAGTTGGATTTTCTTCACAGAACTTGGGCGGAAATTGATATTAACGCCTTAATACATAACTTTAATATCATTAAATCGGGTGCCGACGGTTGCCGTATTATGGCGGTAGTAAAGGCGGACGCATACGGTCACAGTGCACTGAATGTCGCACCCGTTTTGCAGGAAAACGGTGCCGACGCATTTGCCGTATCAAACATAGAAGAAGCCATTACTTTGCGTGGCTGCGGTATTACAAAACCGATACTGATACTCGGTTATACGCCCGTAAGTATGGCACCGCAACTTTATATTAACGATATTACGCAGTGCGTTTATTCGTCTGAGTATGCAAAAGGTCTGTCGGAGTATGCCCAAAAATCAGGTGTAAATGTTAAAATTCACATTAAACTTGATACGGGTATGGGCAGAATAGGATTTGATTGCAGGGATAATAGCTTTTCAGGTATCGACGAGGCAATAAAAAGTGCCACTCTTAAAGGTCTGGTGCTTGACGGTATTTTCACCCACTTTGCATCGTCCGACCGCAACGAAAGGGAAGAAGACGGCTTTACCGACGAACAGTATTCACGCTTTAAAGCAGGTATAAAAAGGTTTAACGATAAAGGTCTGTACCCTAAAACCTGCCATTGTTGTAATTCCGCAGGATTTTGCCTTGACAATGAAAAACATCTTGATATGTGCCGTACGGGAATAATACTTTACGGTCTTACGCCGTCCGCAACACTTAAATTAAAGCAGGATTTTATACCCGTTATGACGGTAAAATCGGTAGTATCAATGGTAAAAAAGATAAAGTCGGGCGATACCGTAAACTACGGCAGAACATTTAAAGCACAAAAGGAAATGACCGTCGCAACCATAGCCGCAGGATATGCGGACGGTTATCCGAGGGCACTTTCAAATAAAGGAACGGTTTTGATAAAAAATAAACGTGCACCGATAATAGGCAGGGTTTGTATGGACCAATTGTCGGTAGACGTGAGCGATATAGAAAATGTAAAACAGGGCGACGAAGTGATACTTTTCGGCAGGGAATTGCCCGTTGAGGAATTAGCGGAAATTTGCGGTACCATAAACTACGAAATAATATGCGGTATATCCCCGAGAGTACCCAGAATAGCGGTAAAAAAGTAAAAATTTCACAAAACAAAACAGGATACCTAAATCCAATCGTAAAAGGTATCCTGTTTTTTTAATTGACTTCGGATAAAACCGTTTCAATTTTTTTGACAAAATCATCCATATTATCAAAAACAACTTCAACGATAATTGACCAATTTATACCCTCGTAATCGTGAACCAATCTGTGGCGAAGACCCAAAACCAAACTCCAACTTATATTATTATATTTTGCCCTAAACTCGGGCGAAAGATTATAAACTTGTTCGCCGATGTTATATAAAGGTGTGGTAACCGCCCATTGATAAAACTGATTGCTTAACAGCGTTTCTTTTATCTCGCTTAAAGTTAACGTTTTCAAAATACCCCTCATTTTTAATTTCGTTTTTATTATACCCTAAACATTATGCAAAGTAAAAAGCAATATATTTCTAACGTAAACAAAACAAAATAGCCTGTTTTACAAACTCTGCCGTACCGTCACCGCCTACACCGTCGATATTCTTCTTAAACCGCCCGTCACTGACATACATTTCAGATAATCCCTTTAAAATTTCATCGGTACAGGTGTAGTAATTGTCGGTTATGAATTTCTGTAATTCAGCAATTTTTGACTGTACTTTTGTATCTTTTGCAGACAAATTTTTAAGTTTGCCTATCTGTGCAAATATCTGCATTAATTTATCGCCGTTTTGGTCTTTTCCCCTTTGCTCGTATTCCTTAAAGGGCGAAGTTTCGCCCCACCTTTGTTTTGCCTCTTTTTTATAATCTTCTATCAAACTGTTATCAAATGCGTTAAATTCCATAACACTTTCCCCCTTGTCCATTATCTCGTTTGCGTATAAAATAAGATTTCCCAAACGGTCATACTGCATCTGCAAAAGTTTTATTTGCTCTGACAGTACAGTCTTTGTGTCGAAGTTTTCGCTCTCTATTATTTCCTTTATTTCTTTTAAAGAAAATTTTAGTTCACGAAAAAACAAAATACTTCTAAGGCGGTTAATTGCCGCACCGTCATACAGTCTGTAACCCGACTTTGTAAGACTTGTGGGCTTTAATAAACCTATTTTATCATAGTAATGCAGTGTGCGTACACTTACCCCCGTAAGTTTGCTTACTTCATTTACCGTCCGCATAGTATCCCTCCCGTATGATTATATTGTATACTATTACGTAACGTCAGAGTCAAGGGGTTTTAAAAAAAACAGCAAAAACATTGTTTGAATTTTGATTAATCAAATCTTTTATTTTTTAAATACAAAAAGGTGTTCGTGTGCTATCAATAAAAAGTTGTGTTTTATACTATTTGTCCTCCAATAGCCGGTTGCCTTACAATTATGTTGTTCTTTAATTATCATTTCCTTTAACTTAAAACCTGCACTTTCAAAAATTCGCATAACCTCAAACGACATTGGTATCATACACCCATTTTTACGGGTATCGCCTATCAAAATAGCACAAAATTTGTCTTTTTTTAACACACGGTAACTTTCTGCCGCCACCTTTTTCATTTCTTCAAGAAAATCTTTTACTTTCAGTAAAGATAAATCTTCGGACAAATCTTCGCTATATTTAATAATGTCTGCATAAGGTGGGTGAGTACAGATCAAATCTACACCTTCGTTTTGAATAAAATCTAAACGCCTTGCATCGCCTTTACGGATATAAACTTTTCCGTTCGCTCCCTCATATTCAAAATCGACCTTTTCCCGACATCTTGCAAGTGCAGTATCATTTACATCAATACCGATAATATTCCTGTTAAGCAATTTTGCTTCGACAAGCGTTGTTCCTCCTCCGACAAACTGATCGAGCACTAAGTCGCCCTCTTTGGAATATCTGAGAATAATATTTCTTGGAATATACGGAGACCAATTTCCCCGCCATTTGGCATCATGTGTCGCCCAATTCCCTCGCTGTGGGAATGACCAATGTGTAGTCAATTGGAGTTCAAAGTCTTCGGGCTCCCATTTAGTAATTTTCTTTGACACTATTTTATTACCTCGCTAATAACACCGTCTTCCAAGTCTTTGATGTTATAAATATTTTCCATTATATCAAAGGTTTCTTCAAGATTATTTCGAGAGTATTTCCATCCTTTTCCATCTGTAAACCAAACAAACTTAAATCCTTTAATATTTTCTGATTCAATGGAAATCATTTTATAACTTCTTGCAGTTTCGTTAGGTTTTGACCCCTGAGTACTATAAAAATTTGTTTCGATACCATATATCATTTTGTTTGTCTTAATAACAAAATCAAAACGTTTTTCGGTTTTCCCCGCATTTGAAATGCTGGATAAATCTATTCCCCATTTTTGTTGTATTTCGCCTATATACATTTCTGGATAATACGTTATTGCAGCACTATCATCTTGTTTTGTAATACATGCTTTCTGTAAATAAGATTCCACAAGATTTTCCATTAGATGGCCTCCTCGATTTTTTCTTCCATTTGAGTCAAGCCCTGTTTCAACTCCAGTAGCGTAATCAATCAAATTACTTATTAAGTGTTTTTGCAAAAGATTAAATAAACCAGATTTTTGCATAAATTCTTTAGACCTTGCAGTAAAAAGAATAGTACCACCCACATT
>CALGCE010000153.1 GCA_937884625.1 uncultured Clostridia bacterium | reverse complement strand
CAAGAATAGAGGCTAAAAAAGAAGATAAAAAAACAGAAGAAGTGGCAGAAAAAATATCTGCGTATGATGAGGTTGAGTCGGTATATCTTATGTCGGGTGCTTACGACCTTAACGTAGTAGTAAAGGGTAAGACCTTGCAGGACGTTGCACGTTTTGTAGCAAGAGAGTTGGCACCTATGGATTCTGTAACTTCAACTGCAACCCATTTTGTTATGCGTAGATATAAGGAACTCGACGTTAAACTTTGTGAAAATGAGGTTGACGACAGGGGGCAATTCTTTTTATGATAAATTATTCAAAGGTACTGAACAGTACCGTTAAGGATATAAAGCCTTCCGGAATAAGAAAGTTCTTTGATATTGCTTCTGCTATGGATGATGTAATTTCGTTAGGTGTTGGTGAGCCTGACTTTAAAACACCGTGGCAAGTCAGAAAAGCGGGTATAAACTCGCTTGAACGTGGCAGGACAAGGTATACTTCCAATTGGGGACTTTCTGCCTTGCGTGAAGAAATATCCGTATATCTTGAAAGAAAGTATAATTTAAAGTATCTGCCGGAAAATGAGATATTGGTATCGGTAGGGGGTAGCGAGGCTATTGATGCTGCCATAAGGGCAATAGTCGAGGACGGCGACGAGGTAATAATACCTCAACCAAGTTATGTTTGCTATGAACCTATGACCGTACTTGCAGGCGGTAAACCTGTTATTATAGAAACAAAAGCAGAAGATGATTTTAAGGTTACCCCTGAACAGTTAAGACAGGCTATAACCCCAAAAACAAAGGCTTTGATACTTCCGTATCCATGTAATCCTACTGGGGCTATAATGGAGAAAGAGGACCTCGAAAAAATAGCGGAAGTTTTGAAAAACACCAATATAATAGTAATTTCCGATGAAATATATTCGGAACTTACCTTCGGCGGTAAAAGGCATGTGTCTATTGCATCAATTGACGGTATGTGGGAAAGAACTGTCACTGTAAACGGATTTTCAAAATCGTTTTCTATGACGGGTTGGCGTTTGGGTTACGCCTGCGGACCTTATGAACTTATAAGTCAGATAACAAAAATACATCAGTTTGCAATAATGTGTGCACCTACTACTTCACAGTATGCGGCAATAGAGGCATTGCGGTCGTGTGACGAAGCGGTCGAGTCTATGTTAGAGGAGTACGACAGACGAAGACGGCTTATTGTGGACGGATTTAATAAAGCAGGTCTTGTGTGCAGAGAGCCAAAGGGTGCGTTTTATGCTTTTCCATGTATTAAGTCCACGGGTATGACAAGTGACGAATTCTGCGAAAAACTGCTTGAAGAAAAACACGTCGCATTGGTACCCGGTACGGCATTCGGTAAGGGTGGAGAAGGCTTTTTAAGAGCGTCTTACTGTTACAGTGTTGAACATATATTAGAAGCACTTAACCGTGTTAATGAATTTGTGAATGAAAGTTAAAGGCTCATTTAAAGATTTAACACGTTTTGAACTCGTTTTGTGGCTGTCTTCTTGTGCGGTTGTTTTTGTATCATTTGCTGTTTCGGGCGGTAGGGATATTCTTACTTTAATAGCATCACTGATAGGCGTTACCGCACTGATTTTTGTTGCAAAAGGTTACGTGTTGGGGCAGATACTTACGGTTGCGTTTGCCGTATTTTACGGCATAATATCCTATTATTTCAAATATTACGGAGAAATGATTACCTATCTTTGTATGACTGCACCTATTGCATTGATGGCGGTTGTATCTTGGATACGCCACCCCTTTGAAAAGACGAAAGAAGTTAAGATAAATAAAATAGGTACAAAGCAACTGTTAAAAATAATATTTTTTGCTTTAATAGTAACTGCGGTTTTCTATTTCATTTTAAAAGCACTTGGCAATGCTAATCTGGTATTCAGTACCGTATCGGTAACAACAAGTTTTATAGCATCGTATCTTACATTTTTAAGAAGTCCCTACTATGCACTTGCATATTCTGCTAACGATATAGTGCTAATCGTTTTATGGTCACTTGCAACGGTACAGAATATTTCATATTTACCGATGATTTTGTGTTTTGTTATGTTCTTATTAAATGATTTGTACGGTTTTTACAATTGGATTAAAATTAGGGCAAGACAAATGAAAGGAATCAGGTGATTTTACGGAAAGTTTTATATTATTAATGAAAAAGGTTTTCAGTGAAATAAAAAATCATAAGTTAATATCTTCCTGCGTAGCACTTGTTCTTGTAATATGTATAACAGTTTTAGGTGTACTTGCAGTAAATTCCAAAAAACCGAAAACGACGCCTGTAATAAAAAATGAATCAAAAATTACAAGTGATACCGTTTCTGTCGAGGAAACAGTTGACGAAACACCAAAAGAAGAACAGCAACCTGTCACGGTAACACCTTCAAGTAAGCCAAAGGAAACACAAAAATCCGTTGAAGTCAAGGTCAATAACTTTAATAACGACTTTAAGTATAATACCAATACAGACCCAAATAATAACATATTCCTTGATGCGTTGAGTTATTGCGGATATAATCTTGAAAAGCACCGTGCTGACGGCCTTATGTGGCATTATATCCTTTGGACTCAAAAGAGGGCAAAGGGTTGGCTTTCAAATATTACTTACGGCGGTGGATGTACGGGCTACGAAACTACTGCCGACGGTAAACCTAATATAGCACGTTTTGAAAAAGGCGGACTTGTTTGTGCATCATACGCTACCTATGTTTATTTTAATTATCTTCCGAATGTTGCAGGGATAGAAGGCTGTCCGAATCAACAACCAGCGCAGCCAACGGATGCCAAGCACGCTTTG
>CALGCE010000152.1 GCA_937884625.1 uncultured Clostridia bacterium | reverse complement strand
AGCAGGTGTTTCGGTATTAAATGAAAATATAGACGAATTCAGAAGAAGAATAAATAAATATGCACAAACCGTCTCTTATGCCGTTCCAAGCCTTAATATTGATTTTCGTATCAATCCGTCGGGAATGTCAGTTGATATGGTAAGTGCGATAAAAATTTTAGAACCGTTTGGCGTTGGCAATCCCACGCCCGTTTTCGGAATTTTTGGGGTAAAACTCGAAAAAATAACGCCTATCGGCTCGGGAAAGCACCTTAAACTTTTGTTTTCAAAGGACGGCGGTGCTTTTCAGGCTCTGCTTTTTGGCGTCAGTGAAGACCGATTTTGTTTTGAAATCGGCGATATTTTAGATTTAGCAGTAACACTTGATATTAATTTATATAGAGAAGAATATAATTTATCGGTGCAGATTAAAGCAATCAGAATGAACGGTATTGACGAAGATAAACTGTTTTGCGGTATTAATACCTTTGATAAATATATGTCGGGCGAAGACGTTGATGTTTGTGACTTACTGCCTACAAGGCAACAGGCGGTATGTGTTTACAAACAATTAAGCAAACCCATTAATTTAGAACGCTTAAAGTATATATTTGCAAATGATTTAGGATATGCAAAAATGAGGATTTGTATAATTTCATTTTGCGAACTCGGTCTTGCAGAGATTGAAAACGGCGTAGTATCACTTGTCAAAAACGCACCGAAAAACGACCTACTTAATTCGGCTACATACAAAACTCTTTACGAAAGGGGAAATGATATATGAACGCAGAAGAAAAAAGAGATTATAATGACTTAATTGAACTGCTTAAAAATCAGGGCGGAAGTTATGATTTTGACCTTATAAGCAAGGCATTTGAATTTTGCGTTCGTTATCACGAGGGACAAAAACGTTGGACTAATGAAGAATATTATATCCATCCATATAATGTTGCTAAAATTATAGTAACGCTCGGTATGGACAGTCAGTCTATTTGTGCCGCACTGTTGCACGATGTTGTGGAAGATACGAAAGCAACGGTTGAGGATATAAAAAATGAGTTTGGCGCCGACGTTGCTTTGCTTGTAGACGGTGTTACCAAAATCGGTCAACTTTCATTTACTACAAAAGAACAGCAACAAGCCGAGAGCCTTAGAAAAATGCTTATTGCGATGGGTAAGGATATAAGGGTAATAATTATAAAACTTGCCGACCGTCTTCACAATATGCGAACGCTTGACGCTATTCCCGAACAAAAGCAGAGGGATAAATCCCTTGAAACTTTGGAAGTATACGCACCGATTGCACATAGGCTCGGTATCCGTCCCGTAAAAGAGGAACTTGAAGACCTTGCTATAAAACATCTTGACCCCGTTGCGTATTCTGATATTGAAAATTTACTTAAAATTCAAAGTAAGCATAGAGAGCATATTTTAGAAGAAATAAAGGGGCGTATAGAAGAACGTCTTAAAAAAGATATGCCAAATGTAAAACTTTCATTTCAAGGCCGTGTAAAATCCATTCACGGAATATATAGAAAAATGTATCTTCAAGGCAGGGATTTTGACGAAATATATGATGTATACGCAATTCGTATTATTACCGATAGCGTAGCGGACTGCTATAATATTTTGGGAATAATGCACGATATGTTCAGACCTATACCCAATAGGTTTAAGGACTATATTTCGACACCTAAACCCAATATGTATCAGTCCTTGCATACTACCGTTATAGGCAGAGAGGAAATACCTTTTGAAATACAAATCAGGACGTTTGATATGCATCATACGGCTGAATTTGGTATAGCGGCACATTGGAAGTATAAAGAGGGTATAACCGAAAGTGATAAAAGTATGGAAGAGCGTCTTGCATGGATAAGGCAGATACTTGAAAATCAGGACACTTCGGGAGATGCATCTGAACTTGTAAGAAGCATTAAGGTTGATTTATCCCAAGAGGACGTCTTTGCAGTTACACCAAAAGGCGATGTAATAAATCTTCCAATAGGCTCTACCGTTGTAGACTTTGCTTTTGCGATACATTCGGCAGTAGGCATTAAAATGGTGGGTGCCAAGGCGGACGGTAAAATCGTACCTATCAACCACGAGATAAAAACGGGCGAGGTAATAGATATACTTACCACCAATCAAGCAGGTCACGGACCGAGCAGAGATTGGATGAATATAGCGGTTACCAATCAGGCAAAGGCTAAAATACGTTCGTGGTTTAAGAAAGAACGCAGGGAAGAAAATATCCAAGAGGGCAAACTGCAAATAGAGCGTGAGTTTAAGAGAAATAATATTGATTTAACGGATAGCGAATGTGAAAATTATATTGCTGAGTTGGCGGAAAGGTTGCACTATGCCAATTCTGATGAATTTTATGCCGCTATTGGTTACGGCGGAATATTAATATCAAAAATTATGCCACGCATAAGAGACGACTATAATAAGCGTGGAGCAACGCCTAAACCGCTGCAAATAAAAGATATTACAAAGCCTCATACACATTCAACCGACGGCGTTATAGTTGAGGGAATAGATAATTGTCTTATTAAACTTTCAAGATGCTGTGCTCCGCTTCCGGGCGATGAAATAATCGGATTTATTACGAGAGGACACGGCGTTTCAATTCATAAGCGTGATTGTAATAACGTACCGAAAGATATAGGAAATTGTGAAGAACCGCAAAGATGGATACCTGCACATTGGAACACCAAAAAGAGTGAGAACTTTATTTCTACCTTACAGTTGACCGCTATCGACAGAGACGGACTGCTTATTGAAGTAATGACCACCGTCAGCAATATGCGAATAGCCGTTCATTCTGTAAATGCACAGAAGAAAAAGGACGGCAACTGTGTAATAATTATGACTATAAGTGCAGAAAGCGTTGAGCATTTAAAGAGTATAATTGCACATCTTGAAAAACTTTCGGGTGTCTTTCATATAGAAAGGATTGGACGATGAGAGCGGTTATACAAAGAGTAACACAAGCAAGTGTTAAGGTTGACGGAAAAGTTACGGGTAGTTGTAAAAACGGTTATATGATACTGTTTTGTGCGGTAAACGGAGATTGTGAAACGGATATTGAACTCCTTGCAAAAAAGACTGTAAACCTACGCATTTTCTCTGACGAAAACGGTAAAATGAATAAATCCATACTTGATATTGACGGCGAGGTTTTGTGTATATCGCAGTTTACCCTTGCCGCTGATACGAAAAAGGGCAACCGACCGTCATTTATAAATGCAATGCCACCCGATATAGCAAACACTTATTACGATAAATACTGCGATTGTTTGAAAAAATTTGGTGTAAAAAGCGTACAAAAGGGAATATTCGGTGCTGATATGAAGGTAAGTCTTATTAACGACGGTCCCGTGACGATTATTCTTGATACAGATACTTGGAAAAGATAGGTTGATTTTATGAAAGTAGAAAGATTACCGTTA
>CALGCE010000151.1 GCA_937884625.1 uncultured Clostridia bacterium | reverse complement strand
ACTACGGAGGATAAGTTAAATGATTCCGCTGATGTTTTTTATAAAGAAAGTTATGACTATATTCAACAAAACAAAATTAATACTTCATTTTTTACAGACTTAAATAAAGATTTATATGTGAAATGTACTAATCTTATTGCAAAAGTACAAATAAAGCTGAAAATGATTATAAATAGAACAAGCTGTACTCCATAGTTTCCGTACATTAGGATTGCCGGAATTCCTGCAAGAAAAGAACCTATAAAAACACCTTCCAACAGAACAAAAATATCCTTTATAGAGTATTGACGGACTCTGTAAAAATCTTTCAGCCCCAGAATTGCCATAACTGCAAATACATAAACAGCAACCATAATCATTAACCCAATTAATGTTGTAACTGTACTAAAGGCAAACGCTGAAATGAATGCAATGATTATTGCATCAAGAATTGCCATTATATATGTTGATTTAGATGTCATATAAAGCTCCTATTCAAATCTTTGTCTTATCACACTTTCTATATGTCTATTGTATCACATTTTGCCTTAAAATTCAAAGTAGGAAGTATTTGGCAAAGGTATATGTTGCCTATTAACTTTGCAAAAATACATTATGTGTAAATTGTAAATTAGCAAACAGAACAGAATATTATTAATGTTGAGATAAAAATTCAATTTCTATTTATATTAAATCGTGAAAATCATAAACATACAAATTTTCCGTAAATATAAATTTGTAATTGGTAAGTTTAAGTTTTTTACCGTTTTTGAAAAATATTATTTCATGATACTTGTCTTTCAACAAATTAGCATTTGAAAAAAATGGACTTTGGATTGATACAATGTTAGATTCATTAAAGACAGTGCAAGGGTACATTATACCATTAACTTTTACGGTATAAATGTTTGTCTGTGAACTATTACAAATATCATTATGATGGCTTCAAATGGCAATCACAACGTTAACGTATTGATGTTTTTATTTTATCAAACACATTATTGCTATAATGCTTTACTGCAATTAAATTGCCTTCCTTCTCGATATTTAATATACATTCTTTTTACTTTGGAGTAAAATATTACCTATTGGAGAGAAATATGGAAAAAGTTTTAGTTTTAGGTTTATCAAAAAGTGGAATTGCAGCAGCAAAGTTCTTGAAACAAAAAGGGTATAATGTTTATTTAACTGAATATAAATCAAAAGTTGATATTGAAAAAGTTAAAGAACTTGAAGAACTTGGCATAAATGTTGAATATGGTTCACATTCTGATGAATTTATTGAAAATTCATCGTACGTGATTACTAGTCCAGGAATTCCACCAAAATCTGACATTATACAACGCATTCAATCTAAAAATATACCGATTATACCTGAAATTGAACTTGCATATCTTAATACAGATATTCCATTTATTGCAATAACAGGTACGAACGGAAAAACTACAACAACATCTTTAGTTTCACATATTTTAAGCAAGAACTTTAAAGCGCCTTGTTGTGGTAATATTGGAGTCCCGCCAACTTCTTTAATTAATAAAGACAGCGATTTTTTGGTATGCGAAATCAGTTCTTTTCAAGCACAAATGACGAAAAAGTTTAAACCATTTATTTCTTGTTGGACAAATTTCACACCAGATCATATTGATTGGCATGGTGGATTAGAAAATTATTTTAATGCAAAATCAAAGTTATTCATTGAAAGACAAGCTCCAAAATATGCAATACTTAATTCAAAAGATGAAAGATTGCTGGAATTTTCTAAACAATGCAAAAATTCAAAAGTGTTTTTGTTTGATACGGAAAATTATACAAATTCATGCTACATAAAAGAAAACGCAATTTGGTTCAAAGAAGACAGTAAAGAAGAAAAAATTATTGAGCTGAAAAATTGTCCATTAGTCGGTCATCACAATTATCAAAACATTATGTGCGGAATAATTTGCGCAAAACTTTGTGATGTTGAAAATGAAATTATAAGAGAACAAATAATGTCATTTAAAGCTCCTGAACACAGACTTGAAAAAGTCAGAGAATTAAACGGAATAACTTTTTACAATGATTCAAAAGCAACAAATCCTGAAGCTTCAATTGTTGCAATAGATTCTTTCAATAATACAGATGTCGCACTTATTTTAGGCGGACGAGACAAAAATACAGATTTAACCGAAATGTGTAATTCCATAAATAAGCACATAAAAACTGTTCTTTTGATTGGAGAAGCAACAGAAAGATTTGAAGATAATTTGAAGAAAAACGGTTTTGGTAATATAATCAGAGAAAAAACATTAGAAAGTGCAATTGATAAGGCAATTAGTCTTAAACCGAATGTCGTCTTGTTGTCACCGGCATGTGCAAGTTTTGATATGTTCCCCAATTTTGCGGCGAGAGGAAATTATTTTAAGGAAGTAGTGAACAGTCTTTAATGGATATTAAAAAGACTTTATTTGAATTATCATCGCTTTGCTCTGCTGCTTATGAAAACGGTGCATCACAAAGAGCGTATGAGATACTGTCAAAATACTGCGAATGTGAGAAAAGCGATAATAACTTAACCGTTATAGGCAGAATGTCGGGCAAAAGCGATTATACGATAATGCTTGACGCTCATATAGACGAAGTGTCTATGGTTGTAACCGATATTGATGAAAACGGTTTTGTGACGGTGGATAAAGCAGGAGGTATTGACATAAGAACACTCCCTGCAAGACCTGTTATAATTCACGGCAGTAGGGATGTAAAGACAGTATTTTGCAGTACGCCTCCACACCTTGCATCAAAGGAAACAGAGTATAGCGATATATCAAAAATAAAACTTGATACTATGCTTGGAAAAGGTGCAAAGGAAGTCATATCTGTCGGCGATGTTGTTACCTATTGTACAGAGCCTAAAAGCCTTCTCGGAAACAGGGTTACGGGAAAATCTTTTGACGACAGGGCAGGTGTGGTATGCCTTTTGGAAATAGCGGAGCGTCTGTCAAAAAAGGAACTTCCGATAAACGTGGTATTTGTATTAAGCGATGCGGAAGAACTCGGAACGAGGGGTGCTAAAACCGCCACTTTCAAGGTAATGCCAAATGAGGCGGTGGCAATAGACGTAAGTTTTGGCGACGGACCTGATATTTCACCTGACGATTGCGGTAAACTGTCGGGCGGTGCTATGATAGGAATATCCCCCGTACTTGATATATCTATCAGCAAAAAACTTATAGATATATCAGAAAATGAGAAAATAAAATATCAAACTGAGGTTATGGGTAAAAGTACGGGTACTGACAGTGACGTTATTTCGGTTACCAAAACGGGTGTTAAAACGGGACTTGTTTCAATACCGCTTAGAAATATGCATACCGACGTTGAGATTATAGATTTAGACGATTTAATAAGTGTTTGCGATATTCTCGAAAAATATATATTATCGGGAGGAATTGCAAGTGTTTGAAATATTAAAAAATCTTTGTAATATAGACGGAACTTCGGGCGATGAAGTGGCAGTAAGAGACCGCATAATAGAATATATAGACGGTTATTGTGACTATAAAACAGATGCACTCGGCAATATCATAGTATTTAAAAAGGGCAAAAAAGAAGCGGTAAAAAAGGTAATGCTTGACGCACATATGGACGAAGTAGGACTGATAATTACTTCTGTTACGCCTGACGGATTTTTGAAATTCAAGACAGTAGGCGGAATAGATACTTCTGTACTGCTTGCAAGACAGGTAACGGTAAACGGCGAAGTAAACGGTGTTATATGTTGTAAGCCGATACACCTTTTAAGTGCCGAAGAGGGTAAAAAACTGCCCAAACCCGAAACACTTTATATAGATATAGGTGCAAAAGACAAAAATCAGGCACTCGAAAATGTCAGTGTGGGCGACTGTGCCGTTATGTGCGGACAGTTTTGTGAATGTGGCGACAGAATACTCTCAAAAGCACTTGACGACCGTGTGGGTTGTGCAGTCCTTATTGATTTAATAAGAAATGAAAGCGAATATGATTTTTACGCTTCCTTTTCAGGACGAGAAGGAGGGGGGTTAAGTGGTGCAAAAACTGCAACCTATGCCATTAATCCAGACAGTGCAATAGTATTAGAGGGTACCACCGCTGCCGATATAGCAGATGTTCCCGATGATAAAAGGGTTTGTATACAGGGTAATGGCGTTGCGGTATCGTTTATGGATAGGTCTACCGTTTACGATAGGGCTTATTATAAATACGCACTTCAAAGCAAAGTTAAATGCCAAAGTAAATCGGCGGTTACGGGCGGAAACGATTCGGGAGCAGTCCATTTAAGCCGTGAGGGTGTGAGAACGATTGCTTTGTCGGTTCCTTGCAGATACATTCACTCTGCTTCAAGCGTAGCCTTTAAAGAGGATATTATATCGGCAAGAGATCTTGCATTATATATGTTAAACGGTATTGCAAGTGGTGAAATAGATTGATAAGGCTTGTAAAAGACTGTATATTTCCAAGTATTGACAGAGTAGAACTTGTAAAAATTATCTGTACCTATGAAAGTTACAAAGATATAGCACTTTTTTGGGTGCAGAATGATGGCGACAGTATAATATCAATGCTTGACGGAAATATGGTAATATATAATAAGTCAGCCCAACTTGACGAACTTAAAGATTTTATTGGTATGATATGTCCAAACAGTATTTTTACCGACAGTAATACCGCAATAAATTTAGGTCTTGATAATTTTAATACGGTATCGGTAATGAAAAAGATTTCAAATGAGGACAGTACGGTTGTATCGGACAGGCTTTCAAGCAGTGAAATTTATGATATGTTTAATACAAACGGTCTTGATTTGGTGCCGTATGAGTATTTTGCAGTAGATTACTGTCATAGACTAAACGGCAAAAAAGCCGATTACTTCGGCATAAAGGATATATGTGCCGCCGTGTCATTTAACTGCGACGGCTATGCCGTTATTAACGGTATAGTTAGCAGAAAAAAAGGTATGGGAAGTGTGGCACTGGGTGGTATAATGTCAAAAAACAAGGGCAGAACGGTCTTTGCGTGTTGCAATAAAAATATAGAAGAGTTTTATATAAAAAACGGTTTCGAGTTTTTTTATAACGCAGTATATCAGGTGAGAAATAAATGAGTTTTTTTGATTTTGACAGTAAACTTTTAGAGTATGATAAATCGGCATTTACAAAGGTAAAACCGATTTTTGAGAGAATAGACGGTATTACGGAATATAATCAACAAAAGGTACTGTCCGCATTTATAAATAATAAGGTAAGCGAAACCGACCTTGTTTCTTCAACGGGTTACGGTTACGGGGATACAGGCAGGGATAAACTTGAAAAAATTATGGCAGAGTGTATGGGAACAGAAGACGCCATAATGCGTCACAGTTTTGCATCGGGAACGCATACTCTGACGGTTGCCCTTTTTGGAATACTTAGACCTGCTGACAAGGTTTTATGCATTACGGGAAGACCTTACGATACGATAACGGGCGTTTTCGGTATTGACGAAAAGACCGACGGCTCACTTGCCGATTTCGGGATAGAGTATAATCAGGTTGATTTAAAGAGTGACGGTACACCCGATATAAACGCAATTACAGACAAACTTAAAAATAACAGTTATAAAATGGTTTACATACAGCGTTCAAGGGGTTACAGTTTAAGACCGAGCCTTACGGTAGATAAAATAGGCGAACTTTGTGAAGTTGTAAAAAGTGTATCGCCGAACACAATAATAATGGTGGATAACTGCTACGGGGAATTTGTCGAAAAAAAGGAGCCGTGCGAAGTAGGAGCAGACCTTGTTGCAGGTTCGCTTATAAAAAATCCCGGTGGCGGTATTGCACCGACGGGCGGATATATAGCAGGCAGAAAAGATTTAATAGCAAAGTGTGCCAACCGTCTTACCTGTGCAGGAGTAGGTAAGGAAGTTGGTGCCACGCTCGGTCATAACAGAGAACTTTATATGGGACTTTTCTCGGCTCCTCATGTTGTAGGCGAGGCACTTAAAACGGCGGTATATTCCTCTGCACTTTTTGAGATGTTGGGCTATGACGTTTCGCCACGGTTTGATGAAATAAGAGGCGATATTATAGAGAGTATAACACTCGGCAACGAGCAGGCATTGATTGCGTTTTGCAAAGGAATGCAGTCGGGAGCACCTATTGACTCGTTTGTAGTTCCCGAACCGTGGGATATGCCGGGATATACCGATAAGGTAATAATGGCGGCAGGTGCATTTACTTTGGGTGCGTCAATAGAACTTTCTGCCGATGCACCGATTAGACCTCCGTATGCTGTATGGATGCAGGGCGGACTTAATTTTCACAGTGCAAAAGCAGGAGTATTAAAAGCAGTACAAAGTATGATAAGGGACGGTGTGATTATTGGAAAGGATTTTCGCAGGTGAAGTTTACGAGGCTTTATCGCAACCTAATGAAATAGTATTTTCCTATTGTAAAGATTTATCTGACGACCACGTTTTAGTGGCTTATAAAATGTTTTCAACAGAAAACGGGCAGTTGTCAGACGTAGCAAAAAACGTATATCTTTTATCTAAATTCGGTGTTAATTACCGCTCGGCTTTGGAGCGTTGCGATAATTATGTTACTGCGAGTGCGGTACTTTTCCCGAGCGGAAGTGTTTTCGTCTGCAATACCGACGGCGGTGCATTTTTAATAGATGCGGACGGCGAGTGTGTTTGGACGGGGGAACTTAAATATAAAGGTTTTGCACCGTCTGATATAGCGGTAAGTAAAAATGCTATTTGGGCGACCTACAATAAATCGGGCGTATTATTAAAGTATAATTCAGCCACAATAAGAGAGGAACTGCGTATAGGCGGGACAAGTTCGCCGTTTGATAAACCGAGCAGTATTTTTATTGATAATAACGTAGCAACGGTTAGTTGTTCGGGATCAAATAAACTTATTAAGGCAGACCTTGAAAATTATACGGTAGAAGATTACAAGGAATTTACCGAACCGGTATACAGTTATTTAAAAAATAAAGACAAAGAATATGTACTTATGAAATCAGGACTGTACGTCCTTTAAATTGGAGAGATAAAAATGAGAGTAGAAAAAATAAATCTAAAAGACGTTTTTCCGTTTTTAGGGGAAAACAATGCAAATCCTACGGTTGAGTGTTATCTTCCGTATAATATGGTCGAAATGAACAGACAAGACAAAAAAAGACCTTGTATGGTTGTATGTCCGGGCGGCGGATATGCGTTCTGTTCCGAGCGTGAAGCGGAACCTATTGCACTTAACTTTTTACCGCTTGGCTTTAACGTTTTTGTTTTGAACTATTCTATTTTTAAGGAAGCATATTATCCAACGCAACTGTTAGAGGTTGCGGCAACCTTTGAGCTGATAAAAAACAATGCGGATATTTGGAATTGCGATACCGAGAAGATAGGCATTATAGGATTTTCGGCAGGAGGACATCTTGCGGCACACTATTCAAATTCTTTTGATTGTCCCGAAATAAGAGAAAAATTCAAAGAAAGTATCAAACCGTTTGCAAGTGTACTTTGCTATCCTGTAATTTCTTCTAATGCCGAAATTGCACATAAAGGCAGTTTTGAAAATCTTTTGGGATATTTTCCTGATGCAGACAATACGAAGTATTCCTGCGATAAACTTGTAAACGATAACACTCCGCAAACATTTATATGGCATACCGCAGAAGATACTTGTGTTCCCGTTCAAAACAGTCTTTTGTACGCTTTGGCACTTAAAGAACATAATATACCGTTTGAATTACATATCTATCCTCATGGTTGGCATGGTTTATCTACTGCCGATGCTACTACCTGTGATAATATAGGCGATATGCACAGATATGTAAATAATTGGCTTATAAATCTCAAAAAATGGGTGGAAATTACGTTTTAAACTAAGAAAGTTAAAAGGGGAATGATTATGATTGAAAAAACCATAATGCTGAAAAATATGGACGACGTTAAAAAATTTGTCGATATAGCGTGCAGTAAAGATTACGACATTGAACTTATGTCGGGGAAATATATAATAAATGCAAAATCAATAATGGGTGTATTCAGTCTTGACCTTACAAAACCCGTTGTTATGGTAGCACACTGTGATACCGTAGCGGAACTTTCACGGCAAATAGCACCTTTTGCATACGATAGCAAGGTAAAATAAACGGGATTTGTGATTTATGGATTTTTTGACAATCAGGAAAAAACTTATTGAAAAAGACTTTGGCGGTATGAACGACCGTCAGTTTGAGGCTGTAACTTGCGTTAACGGACCTTTGCTTGTTTTGGCAGGGGCAGGAAGCGGAAAAACGACCGTACTTGTAAACAGAATAGCAAATATAATAAAATACGGAAATGCTTATTTAAGTGATTTTGTTCCAAAATATACCGATAGCGATATTGCTGATGCGAAGGCTTATCTTGACGGGGACTCTAATACACTGATTTCCGATGCTTTTTCGGTTGATGCACCAAAGCCCTATGAAATACTTGCAATAACCTTTACCAATAAGGCGGCAGACGAGTTAAAGACAAGAATAAATATAAAATTAGGCGATAGAGCACAGGATATTTGGACAGGTACGTTTCACTCTGTTTGCGGAAAAATACTCCGCAGGAATGCCGATAGGATAGGTTATACTTCACATTTTACCATTTATGATACAGATGACCAAAAACGCCTGATGAAAGAGATAATGAAACAAAACGGTATTGATGAGAAAATGTTTCCCGTAAGGTACGTTTTGTCACTCATTTCATCGGCAAAAGATTCTCTTATTTTACCTGATGAGTATAAAAAAACGGCAGGAAATGAACTTAGGCTTCGTACGGTTGCTCTTCTTTATGAGAAATATCAAAAGCGTTTAAAGTCCGCTGATGCTATGGATTTTGACGATATGATAGGAAATACGGTAGAACTGTTTAAAAACAATGCCGATGTTTTAGAGTATTACGGGAATAAATTTAAGTATATTATGGTGGACGAATATCAGGATACCAGTCACGCACAGTATGTTTTGGTAAGCCTTATTGCAAGTATACATAATAATATATGCGTGGTAGGCGATGACGACCAGAGTATATACCGTTTCAGAGGTGCTACCATTGAAAACATACTGAATTTTGAAGATGAGTATAATAATGCAAAAACTATCCGCCTTGAACAAAACTACCGTTCTTACGGAAATATACTTAATGCCGCCAATGCGGTTATAAGCAACAATATGGGCAGAAAAGGTAAAAACCTTTGGACAAATAGGGGCGACGGAGAAAAAATAACTGTTTACACTGCACCTGACGGCAGTGCCGAAGCCCGTTTCGTTGCGGATAAAATACTTAAAAACGTAACAAACGGAGAAAAGTTTTCGTCAAATGCGGTGCTTTACAGAATGAATGCACAGTCGGCTGCGATAGAAAATGTTTTTGCAAGGAGCGGTATAGCATATAAGGTTATAGGCGGTCACCGCTTCTACGAACGCAAGGAAATAAAGGACGTTTTGGCTTATCTTAACCTGATTAACAATAAAAATGACGATATAAGACTTCGCCGTATAATTAATGAGCCTAAAAGGGGTATAGGCGATACCACCGTAAATAATGGGACTGAAATATCAACGCAACTTGGAATATCCTTGTTTGAAACCTTTTCAAGAGCAGATGAATTTGCATCTATTTCAAGGGCAAGTGCAAAACTTAAAGAATTTTGCATTATGATAGAGGAACTTTGCGAAAGGGCAGATGAACTGCCTATTAGCGAACTTGTTGAAGAAATGCTGGAAAAAACGGGGTATGTAGAGGCACTGCGTGCAGATACAAGTCCCGAATCTGTTGACAGAATTGCAAACGTAGAAGAATTTGTTTCTACCGTCAAGCAGTATGAACTTGAAAATGACGAGCCTACACTTTCGGCATTTTTAGAGGAAATCGCACTTGTAAGCGATACCGACTTACTCGATAGCACCGATGATAAGGTAGTTATGATGACGGTACATTCCGCCAAAGGTCTTGAATTCGACAACGTCTTTTTAATAGGTATGGAGGAGGGTATTTTTCCTTCCAATCAAACGATTTACGGCGGTATGGAAGAGATTGAAGAAGAACGCAGACTTGCCTACGTTGCCATAACAAGGGCAAAGAACAGACTTTTTATTGTCAATGCCTCTACGAGAATGCTGTACGGCTCTACCAACAGAAATATGCCGTCACGTTTTTTAAAGGAAATACCGGAAGAATACTGCGAATGTATCTGCGAAGCACAGAGTTTTTCACAAAGATTTACTATTCAAAATACCGAAAAGAAAAGGTATAATAATACAATAGGCAGTTATTCCGGCATTAATGCAACTTTAAAAGAAAAGACAAATTATAACGTCGGGCAGACGGTAGAACACAAAACATTCGGTAAAGGTCTTGTAGTTAGCGTTACACCTATGGGTAACGATACTTTGCTCGAAATTGCATTTGATGATTTCGGAACTAAAAAACTTATGTCAAACTTTGCAAAATTAAAAATAATTTAACACTTTTAAAACAATATTTTCGTAAAATTTTCTTAAAGGAAGTGTTTTGATGGTAGCGTCGAGTGCAATTGTGAAAGATACTGCTAAAACTGCGTTAAAACCTAATTACCTAAAAAGCGTAATAGGTTCTACTGTGGTTGTTTTTTCTTCGATTATATGTTATCTTTTGTCAAAACTTTTAGGAACTGTTTTCGGACGTGTCGCATATTATACGGTTTTGGCTTTATTCATATTATTTATCCTAATTCCGCTTTTTTACGGACTTATCAGATTTTTCAGACGAATGCAATGGGGACAAAATGATGGCGTTATATCAATTTTTTATTATTTTTCATCTAAACACAGTTATTTAAGGGTTATAAAACTAAACGTTATTATTGCATTAAGACTTTTGGTAATAGGGTTAGTATTGATGATACCTGCGGTTATTACCGACGTTTTGCAAAACGGTCACCTTTATGACCTGTTTGGTATAACGATGCCTTTATGGACTTCAAATCTTTGGATTGTTTCCGAAGTCTTAAAGGTTTCTGCTTTGATAGTGCTGTTTTTTGTATCACTCAGATTTTATATTGCACCGTTTTTGTTCGTTGCCGATGACGGTATAGATGTCTTAGAAGCGTTGCATTTTTCTACGGTTATATCAAAACGTACGGCATTTGATTTCTTTTTTCTTATTATCAGTTTTGCTTTGTGGATACTGCTTAGCATACTTCTAATGCCGTTATGTTTTATTTTGCCTTATTTTATAATGTCATATTTGGTACATTGCAGATTTGCAGTAGCACAGTATAACCGTGTCGTTGACGAGATAAGCGGTAATAACTCTGCACCTTATTATTCGGCTGATATTTAATAGAAAGGGAATTATCATATGAAAAAGGTATGTTTTAGTCTTTTATATGTGATTACGGCAATTGTCGTTGTTATTAATACTTTTATGAGTATAAAGACAAGTATTTTCTTTGATATAAACGACCTGCCTGATGGTAAAAAAATATATTCCGTTTCTTCGCCTGACGGCAACAAAAAACTTACTATGTATCTTGTAAGTAATAATTTAGGTACGGCGGTAAGGGGAAGCGTTGACGGTAAAAACGGCTCAAAAAACGTTTTTTGGCAGACGGATATTGAGAGCATTAATGCATCTTGGCTTAATAATGATGTTATAATAATTAACGATATGGAACTTGATGTTTCAAAGGGCGGTAATTACGATTGCAGGAGAGGTATTTCTCTTTTCCAAGAGGGTGCTGTTGACGAGGGAGTTGCCGAAGGTAAATAATTATATGAATAAGAATGATTTAATACCGCTTGATATAACCGATATATCGGCAGACGGCAGCGGTATAGGTAAATATAACGGTATGGCGGTGTTCGTACCGCTTACGGCGGTAGGCGACAGTATTGTTGCAAGGATTTTAAAGGTCAAGAAAAATTATTCTTTTGCCAAAGCAGAGGAAATTTTGTCAAAAAGTGATAATAGAATTGAAATTGACTGCCCCGTATTTTCAAAGTGCGGAGGTTGTGCTTTTCGTCATATAAATTACCAAAGCGAATGTGAGTTAAAGCAAAATAGGGTTTATGAAACAATGAAACGAATAGGCGGTGTTGATTTAAAACCTATGCCTATTGTATGCGGTCACAGTTTGCGTTACCGCAATAAAGCACAGTACCCTTTATCATTAGGCGGTAAAGTAGGCTTTTATTCCACACATTCTCATAGAGTTGCAGAATGTGACGATTGTTTGTTGCAACCAAAAGAGTTTTCGTACATAACAAAAATATTTGAGGAGTTTATAAAAGAATACGGTATTTCGGTTTATGATGAAAACACAAAAAGGGGACTTGTAAGACACCTTTATTTAAGAAAAGCCGAAAATACGGGCGAGATAATGGCGGTAGTAGTAATAAACGGAGAACAACTGCCATACAGTGATAAACTTACTAATAGATTAAGTGAAGTATTAGGTGACAGGCTTAAAAGTGTACAACTTAATATAAATAAAGAAAACACAAATGTTATATTAGGAGATAGAAACGTACTTATTTACGGAAAAGAGTACATAACCGACGTTTTGTGCGGTGTTAAGATAAGGCTGTCCCCGTTTTCGTTTTATCAGGTAAATCATAATATGGCAGAAAACCTTTATAAAAAGGCACAAGAGTATGCAAAACCCGATAATAAAAATATTCTTGACCTTTATTGCGGAACGGGAACGATAGGTCTTTCAATGGCAAAAAGGGCAAATAAAATAATAGGTGTAGAAATAATACCGCAGGCAGTAGAGGATGCAAAAATCAATGCCCTTAAAAATGGTATTAATAATGCACAATTTATATGTTTTGATGCTTCGAGTGCAGTTTCAAAACTAAACGGACAAGGATTTAAGCCTGATACCGTTATATTAGACCCACCGAGAAAGGGTTGTACAGAGCAGTTGCTTTCTACTGTCGCACACGGCTTTAATCCTGAAAGGATAGTGTATATATCCTGCGACGTAGCAACTCTTGCAAGAGATGTCGCAATTCTTTCAAATTCAGGGTATCAACTTATAGAGTACACACCTTTTGATTTATTCCCAAGAACGGCACATGTTGAAACGGTAGCTTTGTTAATTAACACTTGATTTGTAATACTTCTTGTGCTATACTGTTTTAGCAAACTGAATTTCGGAGGCGTAGCTCAGTTGGTTAGAGTACCTGCTTGACATGCAGGGGGTCATTGGTTCAAGTCCAACCGTCTCCACCAGAAAAAACCACTTCGTAAGAAGTGGTTTTTTCAATGAAGTCGCCCTAACGGGCTAATGAAGAATGAAGACGCTTACGCTAATGAAGAAATGAAAATGAGAAAAACGGGCGACTTCGCTTCATTAGGGCGTAGCCCGTCTTCATTTTGCTTCATTAACGAACAAATGTGAGTGCCTTCATTAAGAAAAATCATCTCTGCCATCTTCCTCATCATACCTTTTTCTTAATTTATCTTTTTCATATTTCAATATTTGTGGCGGAATATCAGGATAAATACACGACACACAAGTACCGTTAGTATCAAGTTCTATTTCATCAAGCATACATTCGTCATCTTTTTGATAAATACAAAAATTATTAAGACATTCCATTTTTAACACCTGCAAAATTAAAAAAGTGCGTAACCGAAGTCACGCACCGAAAAACGCATAACTCCGTTTGCTACCACACAAAACTTATCACGCACACAAGTATGCAGAAATTGAGTATGCATTTTTACCAAAATAAAAATACACACCTGTGACGTGATAAATATTAAGTTTTGCGTGGTAAACACATTATAGCATATCGTACTGCTTTTGACAAGATATTTTAACTAAATAACAGTAAAATCAGAAAATGTGCAAAAAACAATCTCGGTTTGTTAAGTTTCAAACCGAGATTGTTTTTATCATTATTCTGTTTGTTGTTCTTCTTGCTGTGTGGGTTCTTGCGGTTCGGGTTGTGGATTATTGTATGGATTGTTGGGGTCTGGGTCGGTAGGGTCCCAACCGCATATTGGACTTGCAGGGTCGATTTTTTGTGCAGACGGCTTTGCAAGAGGCTCAGGGTTGTCGCTGTCATATATCACTACGGTAGTACCAATGGGGCAGTTATCGTATATCCATTTGGCATCTGTTACCGTCATACGAACGCAACCGTGCGAGGCTGGACTGCCGAGTTTATTATATTCGTTGTAGTTTAGTGTGGATTTATCTTTTGAACTGTACTGCACCGAGTGAAAAAGTATACTTCCCGTAATCCTCGTTGCATACTGACCGTAAACGTTGCCCATAAGCAGACGCCAATCGTATTTATTTTTGGTATTGTATGTACCCGTAGGCGTAGCACCGTCTAAACCGACCGAACATACCATAGCCCTTGCAGGAACGGTGTATTCGCCGTTTTGGTCTTTTGAATATGCAATTACCAAATTTTGTGTACGGTTAACTTTAAGAAGATAGGGGTTTGGATTGGTTTTAGGTTTGTCAGGTGTTTTTTGTGCCGAAGACGCAGAAGATACAGAAGATGTTTCTTGTGTAACCGATGCTACAGCCTGCGTACTTTCGGGCGCTACCTCTTCCGTCTGTTCTTCTTCGCTTTCTTGCGATGATGTCATAGACGGAAAACTGCTTTCACGACTTAAATCATCGACATTGTTTTTTCTGCAACCGCAAAGGCTAAAAAACACAAGTGCAAAGATTATTAATGTAACAATTAATTTATTATTCTGCATATTTTAAAACAAGTCCTTTAAATATTATAAACTTTTTTTGCATTTTCCGATAGAATCATTTTAAGTTCGTCATCATTAAAGCCAAGAGATAACAGGGTATCAAGTTCCGATTTTGGCGAAAACATAGGATAATCACTGCCGAACAGTACACGGTCTGTCCCGTAGGTTTCGATTATTTCTTTTACACGCTTACCTTTCAGCCAAAAGAATGATGATGAGCAGTCAAAATACAAATTTTCTATACCTTGCAGTTTTTCCGCCGCTTCGTCCCAAACTGACCATCCGCCGAGATGAGCGGCGACGAGGGTGAGTTTATCGAAAATCTTAATGACGGGTAAAAGTCGGTTTGGATTTGAAAAATCATACCTATTGTCGCCCGTATGCATAAGTATTGGTAAATTTTCCTGCTCACAGAGTTCGTAAATTTTAAGACATCTGTAATCGTCAATTTTAAACTGCTGTATATCAGGGTGCAGTTTTACTCCATGCAGACCGAGTTGCTTTATCTGCATTACATCTGCTCTTAAATCGGCACTGTCGGGGTGAAGAGTGCCAAGTCCCGTCATAATGCCGTTACTTTTATTTACAGTTTCGGCAATAAATCTATTAATACTTTGCACCTGCTTTGGTGTTGTTGCTACCGACTGTATCAAAAAGTGGTCTATACCGCTTTCATTCTTTAAATCCAAAAGAGTACCTACTTTGCCGTCATGTTTTGAAACGGTTTCGTAAAAGCGGTCGGTATTCCCTGATGCCAATATTGCAATTTTATCGGGGTATACATGACAGTGTGCATCAATTACAAATAAATTACCGTTTACCATTATCCATAACTATGCTGTCATTTGCGTTTAGTCCTAATCTTTTGACAGCATCCTCTCTTATTTTATACTTTAAAATTTTTCCTGCCGCATTCATAGGAAATTCTGAAACAAACTCAATATATTTAGGTACCTTATGACGTGCCATATTTTGTGCGATATATTCTTTCATTTCGTCTTGTGTCATCTGCTCGTTTTCCTTTAAAATTATACAGGCTAAAATTTCTTCACCGTACTGATCGTCGGGAACGCCTACTACCTGAACATCACTGACCTTGGGATTAGTATATATAAATTCCTCAATTTCTTTCGGATATATATTCTCTCCGCCTCTTATTATCATATCTTTAAGTCTTCCCGTAATGCGGTAGTTTCCGTCTTCGGTTTTGCATGCAAGGTCGCCCGTATGGAGCCAACCGTCTTTATCAATTGCAGCAGCGGTTGCCTTTCCATCAATAAGTTGCATATTTCAATAGTTTTACATTCCAGGGAATCCCTTACCCTTCATCTTAGCCGCCATCTGCTGCATCTGCATCATAGCGCGAGGGTTACCCTTCATATCATTCATCTTCTTCATCACCTTGCGCATATCATCGAACTGCTTGACCAGACGGTTGACCTCCTGGATCGAAGTACCCGAACCCTTGGCGATGCGGTTCTTGCGGCTCTGGTTCATGCACTCAGGATGCTGACGCTCGTATGGAGTCATAGACTGGATGATAGCCTCAACACCCTTGAAGGCATTGTTGTCGATGTCGAGGTCCTTGATAGCC
>CALGCE010000150.1 GCA_937884625.1 uncultured Clostridia bacterium | reverse complement strand
CGCTGCGACCCCTAAAAGATCACCATTATTTGAAAAAGTCCAATATTGGTCACTTTTGCCCAAAACAAATTCTGCAGCAATGTCAGTTTCAAAATAATTGCCCTCGCTGTTATAAGCCACTTCTTTACTCTCTAAATAGTCTGAATATATTGAACCAGCAACTACATTTTTTGAATTACCTGACGTGCTGATACATATTAAGGTATCCCCTGATTTACCAAGACCTAAGACTGACTGTGCAAATATAAGGTCGGGTTCTACATCATTACAAAAAGCGGTATTAAGTGCGGTTAAAGATGCAAGAGAAATTGCAGGGAGAGCACCTTGTAAATTATCAAGTGTAGCATCGTCAAGTAAATCGCATTTTGCTTTCATTTCTGCTTTCTGTTTTTGACTTAACGGTCTTTTTTTTAGAAAACCTTTCATCAGTTCGCCTACGATATGGTCACTGTCGGCACAACTGCCACCATTCCCGCATATCATTAGTTTTCCGCCGTTTTTATAACAATCGGTAATTATATCTGCCGATAAAACTATTTCTTCTTTGCACTGTTCAAGTGTAGGATAACGGCTAATAAGTTCATTTAACATAATTCTTTACTCCTTAAATTAAGGCAGTAGTAACTGCCGCATAATCGCCTATTTCTTCGCCTAACATTGAGGGTACTATTTCACATACATTTCGTGAAAAAGTCAGTGTTTCTTTCTCGATAACCTCTTTTGCGTATTTCCACATAAGGTCTTGTGAACGGGCAAATATACTGCCGATTATTATTCGTTGCGGATTTAATATATCTATAAGCAACGATAACCCCTTGCCTAAATATTCTCCGCAAATTTTATATACTTCGATGGCAGTTTTATCGCCGTTATAAGCCGACTGTGCTATCGTTTTTGCGGTTATATCGTTTTTAGACATACCTTGTTTGTAATACTCCGGATATACACCCTGTTCAACCTGTTTGAGTGCCTTTATATAGCCTAACTGTGCTATTCCTCCGCCACTGCAAAAGCCCTCAAATGACCCTGTTTTACCGTATCCGACGGGTCCGCTGTTTTCAAGTCTTATATGCCCTACTTCTCCTGCATTGTCGTTTGTTCCGGTATAGAGTTTGCCGTCAAGAATTAAACCTGCACCCATACCTGTGCCAAAGGTAAGAAAAATGACATTATCAAAGCCAATGCCTGCACCGAATTTCCATTCGGCAACGGCACAGGCGTTAGCATCATTTTGAAGTTTAACCGGAACATTATAATGCTCTTTTATCTGCTTTACAATTTCAACATTATCCCAACCAGAAAGATTTGGCGGACTCATAATAATCCCGTTTTTTGAATCAAGCGGTCCTCCGCAGGATATTCCAACTGCTTCAAATTCAGTATTTCTTTTTAAACCGTCAGCAAGTGAAATAAGATTTTTAATCATTTCATTTGGCGAAATGCTTAAATCGGTTGCAATTTTTTTCTTATCAATTATAAATCTTCTTCTATAAGCGCTTTATGCCGTGATAACAGAAAGCAAATAAAATGGATTCTGATCCTCAGGGCTGGCATCTATAATCTCAATTGTAACCTTTCTAGTCTTCTCCTCATCATGATGCAATACTCTCTGCA
>CALGCE010000149.1 GCA_937884625.1 uncultured Clostridia bacterium | reverse complement strand
TATCAGGACAGTCACAACCGACCTGCAAATGCACCGCCTCGCAAGAAAGGGTGTCAATTTTCATAAAGGTATTATTTATGTTCATTGCAAATTCGCTTACATCATAAGCGGTGCCCTTTGTAAGGATTATTCTGTATATCTCACTGTCTTTAAAAGCCACAAGTTTATTGCATACCACCGTCATGGCGTTTACCGAACTTGACGGCTCACCTACCGCAACCATACTTTTTTCGGGTATGTAAAGGGGTCTTGTTATTGACGAAGTGTATATTTCGTTACCGCAAATACTGTTACCGTAAAGATAAATGTTATTGCCGTAAAGCACCACGCCCTTTGAACCTATGGTCTTTGCCGTACCGTTTTCAATCGTCTTACTTGTAGTTATTTGTATATTGTTTCCGCCGTACGAACCCATCTTGGGTACCGAAAACAGTTCATCGTTAAAATAGAATGAAAATGTTCCCGTGCTTCTGTTTATCTTAAACTTTACATAATAACCTAATATATATCCCATCGCACTGTCGGTAGTAACATCAACTATAAAATCGGTATATGTCTGCGAGGTTGTATATACTCTGCACATAACACCTTGCGTATCAAGTTCGCCAAAGGGAAGTTCAAAAGTTGTAGAATAACCGTCACTTGAAAAGTAGGCTTTAAAACGACCGGTAAGCATATTAAACGGTTCAAGTTCCACCGGTTCTTCCAAATAGGCATTAGTGGCTTCGATTTGATAATCAAAATTGTTTCCTCTGCCGTTCATAAAAACGGTCGGTACATAAAAATCATCATTGTAAAGTCTTTGCCAACTGCTTAAATCGGATGATGCCTCGTATATACTGTAAAGATATTCATTAGGATATACATCCTCATTACGGCGTGTAATAAAGGCATATATTCCGCTGCCTACCGTGGCATTTGCCACCATAAAAAATACACTTTCAAATCTGTTGTATAAATCCTGTGTTACCCTGTGAAATTCTATGTTGCCCATTTCGGTTAAATTACCGTTGCTGTCTGCAAGATACGGTCTGAATATATTGTATGACACATTGTCGCCCTCAACACAATAACCTATTTTTTTAGGTTCTCCGTCAATATAAACAAGTGTGTCGGTAAGGGTAAGTCCTTTAATAAAATCTCCGTATCCACTATACAGCAAATCAACCACACTGTCACTGTTGGGCAGAATTGCCGGTCGGTTTGTTAAAGTGCCCTTCTTATTCCATATATTTTTGCAGTCACAAAAACAGTTGTCGGGTATTAACCCATCATATTTTGAAGTGTCTATTCCCCCGTCAAGGGCAGGTATTTTATACTGCTCACTTTTCTTGACTTTAAGTGACGCATATTTCATACGCTACACCTCCCCTGACCTTGGGATAACATCCTTTACAGAGCAAGAGGATGCCTTTGCCGTTGCCCTCTTTGCGTTGTATATATCGCTGAAAACACTGTTTTTTTCGGTATTTCCGTCACCAAATGACAACAGCATTCCGACACCGTACGGCATTGCCTCCAAAGCCTTTTGAGGAATATCCACATTCGCATATAAACCCGCTATCGGCTCCATACCGCAAAGGTCTGCTCCTATTTGGTTTATTGCGTCAAGCGTACGGGAGTGTATTCTGCCGTTATCCTGCGGTTCACCCTTATCGTCGGTATAACCGAGGAGCATCATCGTTTTTTTATAAATATCATATCCCGTCATTTGCATCTTCAACCTCCTCATTAAGTTCCGTAAGAAGTCCGTGTATGTCAGGCACCGTACCGTCGGGCATTCGTTTAAGTAACTGACGTTTATTTATTATTCCCTTTTCGTATAATCCCATAAGCGTCTCGATTGTTTGAGGATTGGAAGACGCCGTATTGGCACTTACATCTACCGTAACCGTAAGATACAAATTTGCATATCTGCTTGCATCAAACGGCAGATACCACACACCGTTTTCGTCCTCTATTTTTATTTTGCGGTCGCCGTACTGAGTTATCCAGAAATCTGCCCAAATACGTGATATTTCACATATAAATCCGTAGAAGCGTTTTTTAATAAGCGTCATGGGTAAAAACGCCGCCGTTTGAAGTGCATTGATTGCCGCCGCATTGTTGGGTGCCGCATCTCCAAGAGCTGCTTCACTGGCTCCGCTCTGTTCAAGCGTATTTTCTATAAGACCGTTTATATTCTGGTTTATCCCGTTGCAAAAATCGGGAGGTGTTACATATTTTACCCCACCTGCCACGTCTTCGTTTGAGCCGAAAATTTTTATTATCTGTCCGGGGTCGTTTGTAATATCGTCTGCTACGGTATCGCCGTTTACTACCATTAACGGCATTCCCATAGTCATAGACGCCCAAACACTTGCGGTTATCATTCTGTTTATTGCAATCTGGTTTGGTATAAGATAGGTTATCTCACTGTCGCCGTAAATTCTGTGTGAACGTTCGTCCCAACTGAAAAGTGCCAACGGATACATTCGAAGCCTTGTATCATACGGTTTTCTCACAAAGGCATTCTCGGTGGTTTTAAGACATTTTACGGTATACTCACCATTTATTTTATATTCTTTATAAAGTTTGGTAAGAACTAATACTTTTCCGTTTTCGTCGCCGTCGCCTATAAGCGACAGTTCGTATTCGTCTGCACCGAACCGCTGCGCCTCACGTTTTACCGCATCTGCCGATTTTAGACTTGTAATGATTATAAATGGCTGTGTTTGCACGTCTTCGAGTGACGGGTCGCCGAAATAGACATTTTCTATATCAAGGACTTCGCAGTTAATATCGCCCTTTATCTGCCTACCCTTATTACCGCCTGTATAAAGACCTGTGTTAATCTCGCCGTCCCAATAGGTGTAAATTACCGAACTTCCGCTGACATAGGCTTTCTTTAATGCCTTTTCACAAAGTTGCGAAAAGTTTACACGACTTGCGGTTACCTTTCTGTAATCCGAAAGGGCGGACATTACGGTATTTATTTCATTACAGTCTACCGCATTTTTAAAACGAAAGTCGGGATTGCCTGATATTTTCTTTTTTGTTCCCGTTACTTTTTTTGAAGTCTGTTCGGTGTCGGGGATACCGTCGGCACTGTATTTAACGGTAAGGTCGTTTGCAAGTATCTGTGACATTTTATAATCGCCTATACGCTTTATTATATTGTGTCTTACAAGCGGACGGTCATTACCGCACTTTGCACCGTACCATTGGTCGCCTATGTAAAATCGCTCATTAATACGGCTTTGCTCGTATATACCCCTTGTACCTATCGAACTTTTAATGCTTACGGCGTCGGTATACTCTTTATAAATACTTTTAGGTTCTAAATTCATAAATTTTCCCTCCGTTAGCAAAGCGGCGGCGAAAAACGCCGCCGCTTTGACAATAAATTAAAGTATTGATTTAATTTTAACTTACCGTAACCTTTGCAACGGTTGAGTTTGTACTTGCCATACCGTCAATTATTATCTTGACGAAGTAGTAGTAAGTACCGGCGGTAAGGTCGGTAGGAATGGTCATAGAAGCAGATGTTGCACCTGCAATCTTAACTGCACCCGTACCGTTTGCATCCTCACAGGAATACCACTGGTATGTAAGTGTTGAACCTGAACATGTTGCAGTTACCGAAAGCGAACCGCTTATGCTTCCGGCGGTTACCGACTTATTAGACGGCTGTGACGAAATGGTAACTACCGGAGAAATCCAAGCCCAAACACTGTCAAGACCGCTCTTTTCAACGAATACGTCGTAGTAGATACGGTAATCGAACTTATAAGCATCTGCGTCGATGTTCTGTTCGGGTGTGAAAATTCTCATCTGCTCGGTCTTCTTAACAAGATGTGCACCGCTTTTCGGACAAACAAGCATATATACTTCCCTTGCGTTCGCCCCCGGTGTGAAACCGCCTGCGGTGGTGTTGTTAAATGTATAACTTGTCTTCATACGCTCTGATACGACGGGTATGATTGCAACACCGTTAATCGACTTTACTTTAAGGGTTATTTCGCCCTGCTTAAAGTCGGATACGGTAATCATACGGGAAATTTCGTTAGAGTTTTGAAGTGTTGCATACATAGCACTGTCTACGAATGCAACAAGTTCTTCATCATAACCGACCTTGTTCTGTACCTCTGTAATAAGGTCGCACAAAGCCTCGTACGGTTTTGCTACGTTGCCGTTAATAAGATTTGAACGTGTAGCGGCAAGACCTGCAAGTTTTGAAAGGACGTATGCATCGCATTCGGGTACTACCTTTGTGCGGACATATTCGCCCAAAATTTTACCTGCAAGATTTGCAATTCCCGTTTCGTCCATATCTTCTCTGTCAATTTGAAGTGAACGTGCTCTGTCCATAGCCATTGTGTAGGAAGTATTGCTTACGGTTATGGCACCTCTTGAAAATCCGGTGTCCCTGTCATAGTCGGCAAGTCCCTGAAAATCAATATCGGGAATTATTACTGTTTTTGCACCTACAAATTTAGTTGCAAGTGTGTTGTCTGCAAAAAATCCGGTTACGCTCTTTTGTTCAAATACCTTGTCGAGTTCGTCCGAATATTTTGCTGCGTTTTCCAATGAATTAATAGGCATAATTTTTCTCTCCTTAAATTTTTGAGGCTATTTACCCCAAATACCTTTTATAAATTCTGTTTTTGTCGGGTCATACCCCGACATCTGTGAATCTGCCTGAGAACCGACAGCCGAGTTTTCTGCAAGTGTACTGCTTAAATCGGCTTCTTCTCTTGCAAGTTCCATTTTGCGAAGGTACCGCAAATATTCATCTAACACTGCGGTTCCCCTCTCGTTTGCGGCGGCGGTTACCTCTTTGGGAAGTTGCGATATATCCTTAATATCGGGGAACTGTTCTTTCAGTTCGTCAAACCTTAAATCGGTATCGTTACCCGATTTTTCAAGTTCTAAAATATGCTCTACAAGTGCCGTGTCACCGGAACATTTTTTAAGAAGTTCCTCTTTGCGTAGGTTCTCCTGCTCGTTTTCAAGACTTGATATAAGTCCTGCTACGTCACAACCTCTATTCTGGGCTATCTGTTTTATACGCTCAAAGTCTTCGCATATCATATCGTACCTTATACCCTTAGATGCAAGTAACGATGCCTCGCTTTGGGTAAATTCTTTTGTCTCCCCGTCAAAATCTACCTTTACGGTACTCCTATTACCGTCCGCCTTGTTTTCTTTGTTTTCT
>CALGCE010000148.1 GCA_937884625.1 uncultured Clostridia bacterium | reverse complement strand
CGTACTTGGAATATAATGATTGGTCGCAAAGAAGTATCTCTGCAATTTGCTTTTGCGTCAAATCTTTATCTTCTCGCAGGTCTCGTATCCTCAAATTCATATTCATCACCCACGCAAGCATAGCGCAGGACAAAATGTCCTATTGCAATTTTGGACTATTTGTCCTATTCTTGTGCTAAGGAGGGTGATTTTATGCCCGATTATAAAGAACTTTATATTTTAATGGTCGATGCCTCGGAGCGCGCCATCGAAGCAATCGAAAAAGCGAATTACGGCGCAGCTAAGAATATTCTGATTGCCGCCGAACAAAAATGCGAAGAAGTTACCGCTACTGCGGTTTTTGCCGCTTTACTGTCAACCGCCATTGATGCCAACGACAGACCGAGTGTCATAGTTGAACAGGCACCGTAGAGTCCTACAAAAGGTATTCCGAGCGACCTTAAACCAAACGAACTTCCTATACACTGATTTAAGAGGTCGCCGGCAAAAATCAGGTCAACGTCTTTTTCGGTTTTGTTGCATTTTTGAAGTGCAGTTTCCACCGCTGTTTTTTGCAGTCGGCTTTCTGCCTTTTCATACGATTCTTCGCCAAATCTACTGTCATCATTATGTGTATCAAACTCGTCTCCTATAGGTCCTTCAAATTCCTTTTTCCCGACTACCGAACCGTAACCTACAAATGACGGTTTGTTTTGTGTTTTTATTGTTCTTTTCCCTATTCTTTCAGCCATAAATTTACCCCATTTTAAAATAAAGAAACTATATAATATATGATTCCGTATACCACACTTGCCACTGTACCGTACACTATAACGGGACCTGCTATTTTAAACATATTTGCACCGAGTCCCAATACCCAACCTTCTGATTTGAACTCTACTGCCGGCGATACCACAGCGTTGGCAAAACCGGTTATTGGAACGAGCGTACCTGCTCCTGCCCTTTTTGCTATTTTATCAAACCAACCAATGCCTGTAAGAAGTGCCGCAAGGAAAACAAGGGTTGACGGTACTGCCATCTTTACCGCCTTTTGAGGAATATCGAACATACCGTATAACTCAAATAACAACTGCCCAATAACACAAATAATACCGCCGACGACAAAAGCCCATATAAAGTCCTTTATTTTGGGTGACGGCGGTGATTGTTTTTTTACCATTTTACTGTATTCATTTACTTTCGGAAACATAAACTCACCCCTAATACTTATTTTCCCATTATTATTACACATATACAATAAAATAATAGACAGCCACCTGAAAGTGACTGTCTATATATTCAAAAATCTTTGTAAGTCCGATTAATTCTCCAATTGAGATGATTCACTGTTATTTTCTTTTATATTCTCATCTGGTATCGGAATTAAACTGTCCGTAAACGATACACTATTAAGACTGTTGTTTTGTGTAGTCAAATTTAAAATGATGCTTTCATTTTCACAGGTATATCCGTCAGGTACGGTTTGTACAAGGGTATACTCACCGTAGGAAAGATTATCTTTAAATGCTTGTCCGTTTTGGTCGGTTATGAGTACGTTTTCCTTGCCCGTCTGATTATTTTTTAAGGTAAACTGCGTATTTGCAATAGGATTACCGCCGTCATCTTTGAGTGATACTTGAATTGCCGCCGACATTCGTATATTAGACGGAGTAGAAACAACCATCAAAGGCCATTGAGGGTCGGCACCGCAACTCATACGCTCAATAGCACAAAATTCAGGACCGTTGGCATTTCCTACGTGAGTTACCCAATGATAACCGTTTACGTATCCTGCATATATGCATATATGCGTACAATAATCATTTCTGTTTTTAAAGTCACAAAACAGAATAAGCGAGCCT
>CALGCE010000147.1 GCA_937884625.1 uncultured Clostridia bacterium | reverse complement strand
CGTCGATGTGCGAGTTGAAGCGGCACCCGTCCTCCGTCAGCTTGCGCATCTTCGCGAGCGAAAAGACCTGAAAACCGCCACTGTCGGTTAAAATGGGACCGTCCCAAGTGGTGAATTTATGAAGTCCGCCACAGTCTCTTATAAGACTGTCATTAGGTCTTAAATGCAGATGGTAGGTGTTACAAAGCATTACCTGACATCCGATTTCCTTTAAATCTTTTGCCGATACTGCACCCTTAATAGCACCTGCCGTTGCCACATTCATAAATGCCGGTGTTTGCACCGTTCCTTTATTTGTTACAAGTTCGCCCCGTCTTGCACCGTTTTCGGTTTTTATAAGTTTAAACATATTTACCCCTTAATTTGCCGTCTTTATATCACTTTTGGCACAGTTGACTGTGCCGAAAATTTAAAATAAATCACTGTGTGTGCCCGTTCTTGTAAGATACAGTATAAGTTCATTATTGCTGATTTTATAAATCAACAACCAATCCGGAGTGATATGACATTCACGGCAATCGACATAATCACCGATTAAACTGTGGTCTTTGTATTTTTCAGGCAATTGCTCGCCGTTTGATAACAACTCAATTACTTCTTCTAAAAGTTTGATGTTGTATCCTCTTTTCACAATTCGTTTGAAATCTTTCTTGAAAGTTGTTTCATATCTAATCTTCAGCATACAGATCCTCCATCAACTCGGAAACTGTATTAAATACACGACTTAGATTTTTGCCATCTCGAACATTTTCGATTGCCTGTTTTGTTTCTTCATTCGGAACTTCTCTCGTAATTGCAAAAGGGATTGCATTTTCTCTGATTGCCTGACGCAGAAAAATATTTATTGCAGTAGATAAATCCATTCCGAAATCGGAAAAAAGTTCCTGTGCCTTTATCTTTACATCAGAATCTATACTGATATTTGCAGTAGTTTTGGACATAGCCTTACCCTCCTTAATTTTTACAACATTATTATAAAGCCAAAATTTTCGTTTGTCAATATATTATATACATAAAATAACCAAATTATGATTATGAAATCAACATACAATCGCCAAAACTAAAAAATCTGTACCGTTCGCTTACTGCAATTTTATATGCGTTCATAGTATTATCATAACCTGCAAATGCAGACACAAGCATAATAAGTGTACTTTCAGGCAGATGAAAATTAGTAATCAGTGCGTCCATACATTTAAATTTGTAACCCGGATAAATAAAAATTGAGGTATCGTCTGAACACTGCTTTATTTCGCCATATTTGGTTGCTACGCTTTCAAGTGTTCTGCAACTTGTAGTACCGACACAAATAACCCTGCCACCCTCACGTTTTGTCTGATTAATAATATCTGCCGTTTGCTTTGTAACAACATAGTGTTCGGAATGCATTTTGTGGTCGGTAATTTCTTCTACCTTAACAGGTCTGAAAGTTCCAAGCCCTACGTGAAGTGTTACATAGGCAATTTTTACGCCCATACTTTTAATTTTTTCTAACATTTCGGGTGTAAAATGAAGTCCTGCCGTAGGAGCCGCCGCAGAGCCTAATTCCTTTGAATATACCGTTTGATAGCGTTCCCTATCTGTCAGTTTTTCCTTTATATAAGGTGGCAGTGGCATTTGACCGACCTTATCAAGCACCGAATAAAATTCACCTGGGCAGGTAAATTTTATAATTCTGTTGCCGTCAGGCAAAACATCAATAACCTCTGCCGAGAGTTCATCACTGAATATAAATTTATTACCCGTCTTTGCCTTTTTACCCGGACCTGCAAGTACTTCCCATGTAAGCAGTTCCTTTTGCTTTAAAAGCACAAATTCGACTACCGCTCCCGTATCGGTACGGGTACCGTAAAGACGTGCCGGAAGAACCCTCGTATTATTTAATACAAGACAGTCCCCTGCCTTTAAATAATCGCATAAATTATGAAAAACACTATGTTTAATATCTCCGTTTTCCTTTGATAATACAAGAAGCCTTGACGAGTCCCTCGGTTCAATAGGCGTCTGTGCGATAAGTTCTTCGGGCAAATCATAGTAAAAATCACTTGTTTTCATTAAAACACCAATAACTTTCTTTAATTTACAGCATAAAATAGTTTGACAAATATATCTTACAATGTTATTATTGAATAAGTATTATTATATTGCAAAATTTTACATATAGCAACTAAAATTTTGCATTTTTCCGTTTGGAGGATTTTTTATGGATAAAAAGTACAATGTAGGAATTATAGGTGCTACCGGTATGGTCGGTCAAAGGTTTGCACTTTTACTTGCTGACCACCCTTGGTTTAACGTAACCGCACTTGCGGCAAGTCCGAGAAGTAAAGGTAAAACGTATGAAGAGGCAGTAAACGGCAGATGGGCCTTTAAGGACTCACCGTTGCCCGAAAATCTTAAAAATATGATTGTATACGATGCACTTGCAGATATTGACAGTGTGGTTTCAAAGGTCGATTTCGTATTCTGTGCAGTTGATATGAAGAAAGACGAAATCAAGGCACTTGAAGAAGCGTATGCCAAAAAGGAATGTCCCGTAGTATCAAACAACAGTGCAAACCGTTTTACTCCTGACGTTCCGATGATTATTCCCGAAATCAATCCCGAACATATAGAAATTATAAATTCTCAAAGAAAAAGACTCGGTACAAAAAAAGGCTTTGTTGCGGTTAAATCCAACTGCTCTTTGCAGAGTTATGTACCTGCTCTTTACCCACTTGATAAATTCGGTGTTGAAAAATGTCTTGTATGTACATATCAGGCTATATCAGGTGCAGGAAAAACATTTGAGCGTTGGCCTGAAATGATTGATAACGTAATCCCCTATATCGGCGGTGAGGAAGAAAAAAGCGAACGTGAGCCTTTAAAGATTTGGGGTAAAATCGAGGGCGACGAAATAGTACCTGCAAATTCTCCCAAATTCACTGCACAGTGTTTAAGGGTACCCGTATCTGACGGTCATATGGCGGCAGTTTTCGTAACCTTTAAAAATAAACCGTCAAAAGAACAAATTCTTAATATATGGAAGAATTTCAGCGGTGTACCGCAGGAACTCGGTCTCCCCCATGCACCAAAACAGTTTATAAATTACTTTGAGGAAGATAATATGCCACAAACAAATTTACACCGTAATCTTGAAAACGGTATGGCAATATCGGTTGGCAGACTTCGTGAGGACACACAGTATGATTACAAGTTTGTATGTCTTTCACACAACACTTTAAGGGGTGCCGCAGGCGGTGCGGTACTACTTGCAGAACTTCTTTGTGCTAAGGGTTATATGGATTAAATCTATCCAATACCCATAAAAGAGGCTATGAATATTGTAGATTAGGACGTGAAAAAATGATTAATGTACTTTTGTCGGGTGCGTGCGGTAAAATGGGACAGACGGTAAGTCTTACCACATTAAACGACAGTGATATAAAAATTGTGTGCGGTGTCGATAAAGCAGACCTTATATGCGACTACCCCGTATTTCACAGTTTTGATGACGTTAATATAAAACCTGATGTAATAATTGATTTTTCAATTGCTTCGGCACTTGACGATATTTTGAAATTTGCAGTTGCAAATAGCACTCCCGTCGTACTTTGTACAACGGGCTACTCGAAAGAGCAAATTGAAATTATTAAAGAGACATCAAAAAAGATACCGATTTTTTTCAGTTTTAATATGTCAATTGGTGTGAATCTCTTATGCAGTATTTCAAAAAAGGTCAGCAGTGTTTTAGGCGATGATTTTGATATTGAAATTGTTGAGAAACACCATAACCAAAAAATAGATGCACCGTCAGGTACGGCAATCATGCTTGCAAATGCAATAAACGAACAATCATACGAAAAATACCGTTACGAGTATGACCGTCATTCAAAACGGCAAAAACGAAGTAAAAATGAAATCGGTATTCACTCGATAAGGGGCGGTAACATCGTAGGCGAACATGATGTGATTTTTGCAGGCGAAGATGAAGTTATTACCCTATCGCACAGTGCAAATTCCAAAAAAATATTTGCAAAAGGTGCTATTAAAGCGTCAAAATTTATAGTGGGTAAACCATCGGGTTTATATGATATGAATGATATATTTAATTTTTAAAAATTACAAAAATGCAGACACATTTTAAACTTATGTGTCTGCATTTTTTATAATTTTATTTAGTTTGTCCATTTTTTCCTGTGACGGTGTTTTCGTATCCGCTAACGCAAATTCTATCCCCATAGATGTGTATTTTTCTTTACACAAATTTCTAAACGGCAACAGTTCGATTTTTTTAACGCAAGAAAATTTAAGTGCCGTATCATTTAAAGCCTTAACAGAAGTTTCATTATCATTAATATCAGGAATTATGACACGTCTTAACCATGTATCAATATTTCTCTTTTCAAGTTCGCACAAAAACCTTTCAACATTACTTAAATGTGTTTTTGTGTACTTAAAATAGTCATCATCTGACGAATATTTATGGTCAAGCAAGACTAAATCGGTATATTTTAAAACTTCTTCAACTTTTTCATTAAATACGCAACCCGAAGTATCAAGGGCTGTATGTATTCCGACATTTTTTAGTTTATAAAAAAGTTGTGCAACGAACTGGGCTTGCATAAGCGGTTCTCCGCCTGAGACCGTAACTCCGCCGTTGGTGCCGAAGTACGAACGCAGACGGAGTATTTTTGAAACTAAACTGTCGGTATCGGTTTCCTTACCGCCGCAAAAATCCCAAGTATCGGGATTATGACAACAAATACACCTTAACGGACACCCCTGCATAAATACAACACATCTAACCCCCGGTCCGTCAACCGTACCCAAACTTTGAAAAGAGTTAATACGTCCTTTCATAATTTTAAACGGTGGTATGGAAAGTACGCATTATAACTTCCCTTTGCTGTTCACGAGAAAGTTTGCAGAAGTTAACGGCATAACCTGATACACGGATAGTAAGATTAGGATATTTTTCAGGGTGTTCATAAGCATCCATTAAAGTTTCCCTATTCATAACGTTAACGTTGATGTGATGAGCACTGTTAAGAAAATATCCGTTAAGTATAGATACTAAATTATCTACCCTCTCACTATCGGTTTTGCCGAGTGCCTCGGGTATAATCGAAAATGTGTTTGAAATGCCGTCAGACGTTGTCGAATACGGCAATTTAGATACAGAATTAAGAGACGCCAAGGCACCGTTATGCTCACGGTTATGCATTGGATTTGCCCCCGGTGCAAACGGTTCGCCCTTTTTACGCCCGTCGGGAGTAGCACCTGTTTTTTTACCGTACATTACGTTAGAAGTAATAGTCAGTGCCGACAATGTGTGTTTTGCTCCCCTGTATGCAGGTGTCTTTTTTAGTTCGTTATGAACCTTAACAAGCATATCCGATGCTATTTCATCGGCACGGTCGTCATCATTACCGTATTTTGGGAAGTCGCCCGTTGTTTCAAAGTCCACTATTATACCGTTTTCATCACAAATAGGTTTAACCTTTGCGTATTTAATGGCAGAAAGCGAATCGGTTATAACCGAAAGTCCTGCAACGCCGAATGCCATTTTCCTTGAAACATCGGTATCGTGCAGTGCCATTTGTGTTTTCTCGTATGCGTATTTATCGTGCATATAGTGAATACAGTTCATAGTATTAACGTAAAGTTTGCAAAGCCAAGACAGGTATATATCAAAACGTTCCATTACCTTTGCATAATCAAGCACTTCGTCCCTCATAGGTTCCATTTGCGGACCTATATGGGTGCCGAACATATTATCAACACCGCCGTTCAGTGACAACAGCAACAATTTTGCAAGATTGGTACGGGCACCGAAGAACTGCATTTGTTTTCCGACCTTCATTGCCGATACGCAACAGGCAATAGCGTAATCGTCGCCAAAACGGGTACGCATAAGGTCGTCATTCTCATACTGTATTGCATCTGTATCACAGGATACCTTTGCACAGAACTTTTTAAACGCTTCGGGCAACGCATGACTCCAAAGTACCGTAAGGTTAGGTTCGGGAGCAGGTCCCAAATTATAAAGTGTATTAAGAATACGAAAAGATGATTTTGTTACAAGCGTTTTATGATTTGTATTCATACCGCCAATACTCTCGGTAATCCACATCGGGTCGCCACCGAAAAGTTCGTTGTATTCAGGCGTACGCAGATGACGTGCACAACGCAGTTTGAGCACAAGGTCGTCTATAAGTTCCTGTGCACCCGTTTCATCGAGTATGCCGTTTTTAATATCACGCTCAATATAAACATCAAAAAATGTTGAAGTACGACCGAAAGACATAGCGGCACCGTTTTGCTCCTTGTTAGCCGCAAGATAGCCGAAATATGTCCACTGAATAGCCTCTTTCGCATTTTTAGCAGGTTTTGAAATATCATAGCCGTATGATAGTGCCATTTCTTTAAGTTTACCTAAAAATACGATTTGCTGATAGAGTTCTTCAAGCAGACGGACATTATCGGAACTCATATAATTTTCTCCGACTTTTGTCTTATCCTTTTTCTTTTCTTCTATCAAATAATCTACACCGTAAAGGGCTATACGGCGATAGTCACCTATAATCCTGCCCCTGCCGTATGCATCAGGAAGTCCCGTAAGCAACGCACAGTGACGTGCTGCTTTCATTTCATCGGTGTAAACCCTGAAAACACCGTCGTTATGCGTGGTACGGTATGTAAAATACTCCTCTATCTTATCCGAAAGTTTATAACCGTATGCTTCACATGCAGAACGTGCCATACGAATACCGCCAAACGGATTAACACCACGTTTTAAAGGCTCGTCCGTTTGAAGACCTACAATTAAATCTTCATCGGTTAAATATCCCGGTTTATAGTTGCACAAAGATGATACGGTAGAAGTATCAACAGAAAGTACCCCTCCCCGCTCTTGTTCAAGTGCTTTTAATCTTTCAAGTTCACCCAGTGCCCTTTTTGTACGCTTTGTTGCACCCTTTAAAAAAGAGCCGTCCCCCGTGTAAGGTGTATAGTTCTTATCAATAAAATCACGGACGTCAATGCCTGACTGCCACTCTCCGTCAACAAAACCGTTCCACTGTTCAAATTTCATAATCGGTCACTCCCCTTAAACAAAAAAGGGCAACTCTAATTACAGAGTTACCCAGACGGTCGGTAAAAAAACTATCTTTCGACACACTGTGTCAATTCACATTCCGTCAGCATCGAAAGTTAAAAAAATATACTATTATTTTACATTTTGACGATTTATTTGTCAAGATGTTTTTTAAGATTTTTTCATACTTTTTAACACTCTAATCAACAAGGTGGCATCGTTTACGGAATTATATACCGACGGTGCTATTCTTACCGTTCCGTTTTCTGCGGTACCGATTTTTCTGTGTGCAAACGGTGCACAGTGAAGACCTGCTCTTACTGCAATACCTTTTTTATCTAAATACGATGCAACTTCGCCCGAGGTCATACCTTCATAATTAAATGACAAAACGGGTACATAAGAATTTTGACTGAAATCATCTGCATACACCTTAAAATTACCGTTTTTTAAAAGTGCATCGTAAATATACGATACAACAGAAAACTCGTGGCTTAAAATTTTGTCGGTACCCTTTTTAGATACAAAATCAATACCCCTTGAAAGTCCTGCAATAGCAGGTAGATTTACAGTACCGCTTTCAAACCTTTCGGGTAGTGAATCGGGTTGTATCAGATTAATCGACTCGGTGCCCGTACCTCCTTGTATAAGTGTAAACGGTATTGGCTTTTCGGCTATTAAAATGCCAAGTCCCATAGGTGCGTATAGTCCTTTATGAGGTGCTATACACAAAAAGTCTATATTCATTTTTTTCATATCAATCGGCACTACACCCGCAGTCTGTGCTGCATCAACACCAAAAAGAAGTCCCCGTCTTTTGCACATTTTTCCTATCTTTTCAATTGGAAGTCTTTTGCCGATAACATTAGATGCACCCGTACAGAATATCATTTTTGTGTTGTTTTTTATTAATTTTTCAAAGTTATTTACGGTTACTTCATCGTCTGTAAGAGATACGTTTGCCACACTGAAATCTATATCGGAAGTGACAAGCGGTCGCACTACCGCATTGTGTTCAAGGTCGGATATTATTATATGTTCGCCCTTTTTAAGTACGCCCTTTATAACAAAGTTTATGCTGTGAGTACAGTTTGCAGTGAAAACAACGTTTTGAGCACCCGAAGCACCGAAAAAATCGCTTACTTTTTCTCTTGCAGTATACACTTCCATTGCAGCCATGTTTGACAGTTTATGTCCGCTTCTGCCCGGATTTGCCGAAAGATTTTTAAGAGTATTTGAAACCGCCGTTATTACAGTATCGGGTTTTTTGCCCGTAGTGGCGGCATTGTCAAAATAAATCATTTCCCTTTCTCCTTATAATAAATACTTTATATGCAAAAACTGTTTTCGGCAAGTATCTGCCGAAAACAGTATAAATTAGAATTCATTTATTTGAATTATCTTAACGGCAGCCGCTCTTAATGCCTGCTCTGCTTTTTCTATATCCTTGCTTTCTAAAATTATAGAATATCCGCAACCGTCACTGCCGAGTCCCGAAGTTCTTTTTTCAATTCTGACACGATAACCCAAACGACGCAGAATATCTCTTCCCTTTATCGCATACGTTATACTTCCCGTAGTGATTATATAGCCTTTCACTTTTTTGCACTCCATTCTGCCGTTTTTCAATACATACAACCAATATAGTTGTACAAACCATACTATGCGTGCAAACAGTGATATGTCCTTTTAAAAATCAAATTATTTTTTCTTCATAGAGTTGATTTCTGTAAAATGTTATAACTACTATAAATATTACCGGCAGAAAAACCATTCCCGCTATTCCCGATATTTTAAGTCCCACAAACATTGTAATAAGCGTCAGCAACGGGTTTATACCGACCTGTTTGCCTATTATTCTGGGCTCTAAAAAATTTCTTATTACGGTAATAATTATATATAGAATGATAAGTCCGAAACCCCGTGAGGTATTTTCGCTCAAAAAAGAGATTACTGACCACGGAATAAGCACCGTACCCGTACCCAAAACAGGCAGTAAATCTATAACCGATACCAATGCTGCCACCAAAACGGCATATTTTACCCTTAAAATCAGAAATCCTACCGCCATTTCAACAAAAGTTATTCCCATAAGCAGTAAATAGCCTACTGCAAACTTAAATATGCTTTTTTGTACAATATCTTTTATTTCAACCACTGTTTTATAAGTTTTAGGCTTTAAGAAGTTTTTAAAAAATTTTTTTATTTTTTCAAAATCTTTTGCAATATAAAAACTTGCTACCACTGTTACTATACTGCTTATTAAAAATGCAGGTAAATTTTTAGCCGTGTTTGTTGCAATTTTGGATAAAAACGACGTAATTCTGTCTGCTATACCTCTCAAAAAACTCTCAGCCATACTGCCTACCCTATCGGAAATACCGTTCGGCATTAGAACGGTTATTTTTTTTGCCTTATTTGTTACCTTTACAAAAAAGTCCGCAACCGTTTTAAAATAATCGGATGATGCTCCTGCAATACCTGCCATTGACGAAATGACCGTCCAAATAATAAGAACAGCAACGGCAATGACAAAAACGTACGTGGCTGTCACAAGTATTGCGGAGCAGTATCCTTTTTTAAGTCCCGTCTTCTCTGCTATAAAACCCGACGGTTTTTGCATTACAAATGATAAAAGTATGCCGATTAAAAAAGGAAACAAATATGCAAGCATAAATTTTGAAATTATAAAAATTAACGCTATTATTACAGCGGTAAACGTAAAATTAACTAAAAAGTCTTTCTTTTCTTCAAAATTCACTGTTTGTTCCTCCGAAAATTTATTTTGTTGTTGATTTTATTTGAAAAGTGTATTATAATTGTGTACAAGCGTTTTTGAACGGAGGACACATTTATGGAGATTGAAAACGAATGTTTTTATCTTGTAAATTCAAAAATCCTGCCTGATGTTGTAAAAGGCGTTTTATATGCAAAGGAACTTTTGGCGTCAGGGAAAGCAACCAATACCTCACAAGCGGTAAAAATGGCAGACGTTTCAAGAAGTGCCTTTTATAAGTATAAGGATTACGTTTTCAGATATGATAACAAGGACAAAAACACTCTTAATTTAAGTGCGGTTTTGTCTGACCGTGCAGGTGTGTTTTCTGCACTCACAACATCACTTTATGAAAGCGGTGCCAATATAATTACCGTCAATCAGGGTTTGCCCGTAGACGGTGCCGCCACTGCATCATTAACCGTCAGAACGGACAGTATAAAAATAACTGTCAACGCACTGCTTAACAAACTTAAAAGTGTTGATGGGGTAATATCTGTAAAAGTAATTTAGTATAACGGAGGTAACTATGATTTTCACTGCAATTATGGGACACGGAACGGTAGGTTCAGGTGTTGCACAAATTCTTATAAATAAACAAGAAATGATAAAAGAACGGATTAATGAAACAGTTGAAGTTAAATATATTCTTGACCTCAGGGATTTTAATAATCTTTCATATTCCGATAAATTCATTAAGGATTTTAATTTAATAGTTAATGACCCCGACATAAAAATAGTTATTGAAGTTATGGGCGGTGTAACCTTTGCTTATGACTACGTAAAACAGTGTCTTTTGGCAGGTAAAAGTGTGGTCACTTCAAATAAGGAACTTGTAGCCGCAAAGGGAGCCGAACTGATTAAAATTGCAAGGGATAAAAACGTAAACTTTCTTTTTGAGGCAAGTGTTGGCGGAGGTATTCCGATATTAAGACCTTTAACGCAATGTCTTGCCGCAAATAATATAGGCGAAATAACCGGTATACTAAACGGAACAACCAACTACATTTTAAATAAAATGATAGTGGACAATATGGATTTTGATACTGCATTAAAACTAGCCCAAGAAAAAGGCTTTGCAGAAAAAAATCCGGCCGCAGATATTGAGGGACACGATGCCTGCCGTAAAATATGCATTCTGGCAACACTTGCTTTTGGCAAACACGTTTACCCCGAGCAGGTAAAAACAGAGGGTATAACGTCAATTACCCTTGATGACGTAGAGTATGCGGATAAGTTTAACTGTGTAATAAAACTAATAGGTCATACAAAACGTCTTGAAAACGGAAAAATTACCGCCACCGTCCGTCCTACTTTGGTAAGCAGAGATTGCATTATATCAGATGTTAACGGAGTATTTAATTGCATAACGGTAAACGGCGATGCTACGGGCGACGTAATGTTTTACGGGAAGGGTGCAGGAAATATGCTTGGTGAGACAATGTATTATGGAAAGGGTGCTGGTAAGCTTGCAACAGCGAGTGCTGTAGTAGCAGACGTAATCGACTGTGCAAAGCATATAAATTCAAGAAAAAATCTTTACTGGCAAGACGGCAGTGATGATTACGTAACTAATAATACGAACGAAGACATAAAACTTTACGTGTACGCAAAATCCGATAATTACGATACACTGATTAATAGTTTTAACAGTATATTCGGTAATGATACACAAAGTATCAAAAACAAATTTAAAAACGAACTCGTATTCGTCACAGGTGAGGGCAAAGAAAACGATTTGTTGAAAAAAATAAACGGTCTTAAAGCCGACAGTGTAAAAATTATGCATACTTTATTTTAAATGGAGGTTTTTAAATGTCATTAATAGTTAAAAAGTTTGGAGGCTCATCGGTTGCGAATGCAAAGAGAGTTTTCAATGTTGCAAATATTATTACGGAAGAATACCGCAATGGAAATGATGTAATAGTGGTCGTTTCCGCACAGGGCGACACAACCGACGACCTGATAGAAAAAGCAAAGGAAATCAATCCTGACGGTGCCTCAAAAAGAGAACTTGATATGTTACTGAGTGCCGGCGAACAGATTTCAATTTCACTTCTTGCAATGGCAATTGAAAAATTGGGTTGTCCTGTCATTTCACTGCTTGGTTGGCAGGCAGGATTTAATACCGACTCAAATTACGGGATAGCACGAATTAAAAATATAAATACCGAACGTATGCGTACAGAACTTGCAAAAAAGAATATAATTATCGTTGCAGGATTTCAGGGTATCAATAAGTATGATGACATAACAACTCTCGGCAGAGGCGGTTCGGATACAAGCGCAGTTGCAATCGCAGCAGCAATGCACGCCGACAAAT
>CALGCE010000146.1 GCA_937884625.1 uncultured Clostridia bacterium | reverse complement strand
TTAAAATCGGTATAGCATAAGGAACTCCTTTGTGCCATAAAAAGAAACAACATCCAACTATTACAAAATCTCTTAATTTCTTGTTAACTCATAACCTTGAATATGATTCAGTAGCAACTGAGAATGCACGTAATCAAGTTTACGAAGCAATGCTAAATGACTCTGTTATCGTTAAAAAAGGAACAAAAATTGATATAAAAATAAGAAATATTCCGATAAAACCTATCAAAATCAGTACCTTTGGATTTTTAAGCCTTGCTGTTGCTTTTTTTATTTTATCATTCACCATTTATTACTATCACCTCATAGGTATCGGTAGTGGGAATAAGTTTGTATATCTCTTCCTTTGAGTGCAACGAATAAATAATGACTTTATTAATAATTATGCTGCCGTCACTTAATTTATCCGTACAAACTGTTATTTTTGAAAATTCTATATTATTTTTTTCCAAAGTATTTGCAAATATAAGTTCTGCTTCGCTCTTTACCGTCTGCTCGGACACATATCCGTTTTCGCCCGAAACATCTATATTAAAGTCGATTTTTCCTATTGCCAAAAGGCAGGAAAAGATGCAACAAACAAATATAAGAGCAAAGACGTATTTTATCGGTTTTTCAAATGCACCCTGCGGACACAGCATCATAATACCGCCCATCAGTACGCACATACTGCAAAAAGCCGTTACAAAGCCTAATACACCGTTCATACCGTTTTACCTGCATTTACGGTCACACAAAGTGATATTATAAACATTCCTGCCGTAAGCAAAACGATGCCCAACAGTAGTGATAACATACTGTCAACCGCCTTTAAAAGTCCCGATATTTTACCGAGTGAAAACATCTCACTTGTTCCGCCACATATTACTATCACCGCACGCCACATTAAAAGTTCTGCAATAATGGGTAAAAGCATTACCGCAAGAGCGACAACGCCGTATATACCTACCGATGACCTTAAAAGCGATACCGATGCAGTTATAGCGGAAACCGATTCAGACAGTGCCGTTCCTGCAACGGGTACCGCCGTACCTAAAATAAACTTTGCAGTTTTAATCGTCACACTGTCGGTGGCGGAATTTACGGCGGTTTGAACACTTAAAATACCCACAAAAACGGTGGATATTAAAGCCATTATCCATAAAGCAATTTTTTTGACCGAATGCACTATACCGCTTTGCCCCGTAAGTGGCGATACACTAACGCTGACGCTCATACCAAGATACGCCCCCATCATAGGCAAAACCGTGCGTGATGCTACCGTCATCATAAATTCGGAGGCACCAAGTAAAAGTGCACTCATAGATACCGATGTGACCGTAGCACCCGAAAGTGCGACAACTGTTGCAAATATCGGTATAAATGCCAACATAAACGTACTGCAACCTTTTATTGCATCTACCGAAGCAGATATACAAGACCATATATCGGTTGCGATAATAGCAGTTATTGCAAGAGTGCCCGTAAAGGTGGCTACCGTAAAACGCTTTTCCTCTTCGCCGAATGATGTGACGGCGGAGGTTATCATTATTATACTGATTATTGCCACACCTGACCTTATAGGTCTTACGGCACCCTTTGTTAAAAAATTCCAAATATGTTTAAAAACATTTTCACTTGTAAGCGTGTTTACCCAATCAGGACTTGAAATATCGAGTCCGTTTTCTTCAAAAAACTCCTTTGCCTCGTCACTTAATGAATTTTTAAGTTCGTCCGCACCCGAAATATCGTACTGTTTTTTATACTCGCTGTCCTGTGCTAAAACGGGCATAGAAAAAATATAAAGCATAATTAAAACTACAATTATTTTCTTTTTCATAATCCTGCGAATTTCAGTGCCGTTTCAAGTACGGTACACATAAGCGGAACAGACAAAACGAATACGGCACATTTGCCTGCAAGTTCGGCTTTTGAGGCAAGGGATGTTTGTCCGAAATCTCTGCAAGTATCGGCAACAAAACCCGAAATATACGCAATTCCGAGTGCCTTTAAAGCAGTTGCAAAATACGCCGACGATATACCGCTTTTTTGTATCAGTTCCCGTATTTTTGTTATAGACGGATATACGCTTTTAAGTACCGTTATCAGCACTGCCACCGCCGACAGTGCCACTATCATTACCGCATATTCGGGACGGTACTGATTCAAAAGTATTGCAAAGGTTACACTTACAAGCAAAATTGCAAGTATTTTAAAAAGTTCTGCAATCACAGTCCGAACAACCCCTTTACGGTTGAAAAAAGGTCGGCTATTGCACCTACTACCATAAGTAAAACTACTACAAGTCCTGCAAGGGTAGTAAGCATTGCCTGCTCTTCCCTGCCTGAACGCACTAAAAGTTGATTTAAAACAGTGACTATTATGCCAATTGCGGCTATTTTAAATATGAAATCAACGTCCATTTTTTCTACCTTCTAAATTATTAATATACAAAGTGCCAACGCACCGCAAAATCCGAAAGTACGCCATATTTTTGCCTTTTCATTTACACACTTTTGTGCGTCTTTTATGCGTTCGCCAATAAGTCCTGTATACAAATCTATCCGTTTACATTCAAGTTGGCATACATTAGTGCCGAGTTGTGAAAAAAAGTCATCAATTACCCTTTTATCTTCTTTGGTTATGCCGTTTTCAACCGCCATTGCCCTACTGCCGTTTACCTTAATCGCACCGCAGTTTATAAAACTTTCTCCTAATATCTGCGAAAGTTCGTCTGCACCGAAATTTATTTTCTGTTTTAGAGTTTGCATACCGCTATGTATTTTTTTAAGTTGTTCGGTGCGTCTTATATATGAATATGACCTGTAAAATCCTATTGCCGTACCCGAAAACATTATAAATAACATTCCGATTATCTTAACAATTAAATTCACACAAAATCTCCTTTGCAGATATTATTTGGGGTTCCTTACCGATTTCCCCCGAAAGCAATGCCACCTGCGACACCGCACCCGACCTTAACAAACCTTTTGTCACACTCCTTGTCATAAGGTCTGTTATATTTCCTATATGTGCGGTAGTTATTACAGTAACTCCTGCGTTAAATCCGTCCGATACGCTTAACAATTCCTGCCCTGTTCCTATTTCATCAAATGCAACAACATTCGGGAATAGAGTTCTTATGGCAATTTCAATACCCAACGCCTTATTTTCCGTCATAATAATATCGGTGTTAACGCCAAGGTCGTTTAAACTCTCTCCGCAAAAACTCCCCGAAAGTTCGCCCCTGCCGTCTATTACCACTACCCTTAAATATTGCTTTGTTGACAGTTGCCTTATTAAATCTCTTAAAACGGTCGTCTTTCCGCTTCCGGGAGGACCTGCTATTAAAAGTCCGTTACCGTTATAACCTTTAAAAAGAGTGTCCGCACAACCGAAAACCTCGTGTGCTATTCTTATATTTATTGATGATACATTCTTAAAATTGCCCTGCCCGTCAAATGTTCCGCAAACACCTGCCCTATGCCCCGAACCCATCATTATATAGCCGTTTTTAAGTTCCGGTGTGTGTGCATAAACAGAATCGTTGCACAAAAGCATAAAACTATCACTCAGGTCTTTTTTATCCGCCTTTATAATATCCGCATTTATGTAATCGCAAACAGTACCGTCCCTTCTTACAAAATAGGTCTTTCCCCCTATCGTAAGACATACGGGAAGTCCCGTCCGAAGTCTTATTTCCTGAGTGTGGCGTTTTACCCTATCGGGTAAAAATTCAAGCGTTCTTCGTATGTTTGTACATACACCGTTTAGTGCAGTGTTGAAATTTTTGTTGTCACTCATTTTGAACACGTCCTTTATGCTTGTCTGTTTAATTCTATGAACGGTTTGTCCTTTGTAGAACAAAAAAACACCTAAATAATTTATTGCTAAAATAAAAATTGTGTGATATAATACGTTTACCACACAAAAATTAAATATTTCTATACTATTTGTACTACCCAAATGCATGTTAAACGAAACATCATTAAAATAATACGCCACGTCTCCA
>CALGCE010000145.1 GCA_937884625.1 uncultured Clostridia bacterium | reverse complement strand
TTTATTTGCTTCGTTATTTGATGCCGTAGGTGCCGAATAGGTAACACTTTGAATTTCATCCTTTGCAGTTGAAATTTCAGCAGGTGAAGAGCCTTGAGCAGTTTTTGTACTTTGTTCTGCCCTTTCAGTTTTACTTTCCGAAACAATTTGCGGTGTGCTTATTGTTTCTTTATTACTTTCTGCACTTGAATCATCTGAAACGGTTTCTTCCGCCAACACAGATTCCGAAAAAACATTTTCTGCACTTTTTGTATCTTTTGGCTTTGCACAGGAACACAATAATAAACTTAAAACAATAACATAAATAAAAACATATTTTTTCATAACAGTACCTCATTTTCATTAAATTTTATACATTGAAAAAGAGATAATTACTGTTTTTCGACTGACAAAACACTGATTATTACTTGATTTTTTGCTAAATCCTATAAGATTACCCGCACCAAAACATTCAAACCCGAACCTTTTACCAATCGGTGAAACGTTCGGGTTTGTTGTTTACTTCTAAAACAATTACATAGTTCTATTGCTGACAAAAGCGGTGGTACAGACCAAAATCTGCACCACCGCTAATTTTAAAACAACTATTAAATTACTTTTTATCTTTAATCGCTGCCTGCGGTGGCATTATAGTTAGCAGGAAAATTTCTATCACCTATCAAGTAGGTGGCACTTTTTCGTAATCTCCCGTTCACTTTGCATTTGAGCGGATCGTTTGGGTCACCGTCAAAGCGTAAATACCACTCGAAACCGTCTTTGGATGCCACTATCTTTTCAACAAACGCTTCAATCACGCAATCAGGAACATCACGATCATCACAATTTGTGTACTGTTCGAGGGCGTATTGCAGAACGGTAAGCTTTTCTTCGTAATTCGTGATTTCCTTTTGCGGCTCGTTGTGAGGTATTAAGGCGGCAATTTCATTAGTCAGGCCTGAAATTGCTTTATTGATCGGCTCTAACCGTTTTTGATATTCCTCTTTGGTGATTTCTCCATCAACACGCATATCTACAAGATTTGTCCTTTTACGGTTTTGGAGTTCCAACTCAGCTTGCTTCTGCTCAAGAATTTTCTCCGTGTCCTGCTCCTCGTCCTCAATATTAATATGCTCGGCAAGCATAGAGTTGGCAAGAGCAAGAACTTTGTCTTTGTTGTTAAGATAATCTTTGAAAATGATATTTGCTATCATTCGCAATTTCCATTCGGGAATCATGGGCGTATCGCAGGCACCTTCCAATGAAAGCCCTTTGTTCTTTCTTGTCTGATAGGAGCCGTTTTGCAGGGAAGAGTAGCAGAGATAACCGGGATTAGTGACACCGTTTGTCCTTGTCCATACACGCTTACTGAATTGATGTCCGCATGAACATACAAGAAGTTTTCCCCATAAATCTTTTCTTGGAGGTTTTGCCCTTTTTCCACTGCCGGTCGGATTGTTTTTTTGTTCTCGTCTTTTTGATTCCATAATTACTTGCACCCTTTCATATTCATCAATAGTGACTATCGGCTCGTGTGTGCCTTGCACTTGTGTAAACTCAATTTCACCGTAGTTTTTGATTTTCTTCTGTTTAAGAAAGTCTGGTACATATTCCTTGTGGTAGGTGATAATCCCACAGTAAAAGGAGTTCTGCAAAACATGAGAAATTACCGTGCAGTACCATTTGGATTTGCCCATTGAGGTTTTGAGCCCTCGATGTTCAAGTTCGTATTTAATTTTTTGAAGTCCCCAACCTTTCAGATACAAGTCGTAAATCAATCGCACCGTCTGTGCCTGTTCTTGATTGATGACAAATTTTGTTTTGTCTATGCGGTCATATCCAAGAATATTTCCGTTACCGAAAAATGTTCCATTTTCCATTGTGGTTTGTTGACCGGCTTTGACCCGCACCGATGTTTTACGGCTTTCGTCTTGTGCCAATGTTGCCATGATGGTGAGCCGAAGCTCACCATCACCGTCAAAGGTGCGGATATTATCATTAAGAAAATAAACATCTACCTTGTATTCCTTAAGAAGTCTGGTATATTGCAAAGTGTCTACCGTATTTCTCGCAAAACGAGATACCTCACGGGTAATAATTAAATCAAATTGTTTCTTTTTGGCATCCTCAATCATCTGCATAAAACGGGGACGCTTTTCCGCCGAAGTGCCGGTAATGCCTTTGTCAATATACCATTCTACAATTTTCCATTCAGGATGTGATTCAATGATCGGTTTATACCAATCAAGCTGATTTTCCAATGCCTCAAGTTGTTCTTTGTGTTCGGTTGAAACACGGGCATAAATTACCACATTAAGATTTTTTGTGTGTAGTTCATACATTTTTATCCTCCTTTCCATCTATTAAAAATTTTGAAAATAAACTAGGTAGTTCTCCAGTTGCAAAATAATCAAATCCTCTTTCTTTCTCTTGTTCTTTATATTATATATTATATACCACATTTAATGTTTTGTAAAGGCAAAACTGATATATAATGTAATATTTTTAACTATTAAACTCTTATCATTACTGATAAGTTCGGACTATATCTTATTCCTGTATTCTATTACCGTCTACAGGAACCCTTGCACTTCGAGTTTGGCAAACTCTACTCTACTCAATTACTCACATAAGTATTTCTCTTATGCTACTCTTTCGATAGTCTCTGAACCTTCTAATCAATATGATTAGCTTGGCTGCTGATTGTCTCATTAGTGAGATGTCCCAGCAATTCACGTGGTTTTTCTATAATGTTACCATTATAGGCTGCCTATTTGACAGCAACGAGGTCCATAGCAATAAGGCTAGGAAGACCTACGTTAGTTAAAGCAATCTTCTATGTTATCATTTGGATATATAGTAATATAATTTAATTTATTTCTCATTGCCGTATCATATTTTTCTCTATCTATTTGCCATACTCTTGCAGTATCTTTAGCAAATGCATTCTTATCTAAATACTCAAGTCTTTTTAATTCTATGATATGATGAATATTGTTAGGCTCGAATAATTTAAAATTATGTGTTTGATGACCGTGGTATTCAATAAATAAATCTTCACTAATTACATAAAAATCACATTTCCAGCAATAACCATCTTTTCTTGCATATCTA
>CALGCE010000144.1 GCA_937884625.1 uncultured Clostridia bacterium | reverse complement strand
TTCTGCCCTGTGACTCGGTTTCGGGTACACGCTGTACTCTGTGAACTCCGCTTTCGTATTTGAACCTTGAATACGCACCTGCACCCTCTATCATAAAGGATACCTCTTTGTATCCGCCGAGTTCGGTTTCATTTGCGTTTGTTACATCTATATTCCAATTTTTGCTTTCGGCATACATCGTATACATTCTGAAAAGTGAACCCGCAAAAAGAGCCGCTTCCTCTCCTCCTGCACCGCCTCTTATTTCTACTATTACGTTTTTATCGTCATTAGGGTCTTTGGGAAGTAAGAGAATTTTAAGTTCGTCGGTGTAAACCGCTATTTTCTCCTTTGCATCAATACGTTCCTGCTCTACAAGTTCTTTAAACTCCTTATCAAGATTACCCTCACTCAACAGTTGCTCGGATTCATTTAAAGTGTTTAAAGCCGAACAATACTGCCTGTATTTTTCAACTATTGGTGTAAGTTCGCTATGCTCTTTCATAAGTTTTCTGAACAGTTCATTATCAGATACCGTTTCAGGACGGGTCAGTTCAACACCTATTTGCTCGTAACGGCTCTCCACCGCCGAAAGTTTTTCAAACATTAATTTTCTCCCTCATTAAGCCTTATAATCTTTTTTATATTTTTTTCAACCTTACTGCGTGGAAGCATTACCTCTCTGCCACAACCCTCGCACTTAATTTTAAAATCCATTCCTATTCGAAGTATCTTAAAAGTGTCACTTCCGCAGGGGTGCTTTTTCTTCATTATTACTTTATCGTTTACGAAAATCTCCACTTTACCGCCTCCGTTTATACTATTATAAAACAATTATCAATTAAAGGCAATATTTTCTTGATTATATTGAAAAGTAATGTTAAAATTATTATAGAATTTTTTATAAGGGGATAGGTTATGCAATCGGTAAAAATTCTTCACTGTGCAGACCTGCATATAGGTGCATCGGAAAGTTTTTTAGGTGTAAGTAGTACGGAACGCAGATTTGAAACACTTCTTACATTTGAAAGAATAATAAATACTGCCAAAGAAAACGGCATTGATATACTGCTTATAGCAGGTGACCTGTTTAATTCTAATGACATAGAAGATGTATTTGTTGACAGAGTTTTACAAGGCTTTTTAACCGTTCCCGAAATAAAAATAGTATACTGTGCAGGAAATCACGACCCGTTAAATGCACTTTCTCCTTTTTTAAACAGAAAGTTGCCCGAAAATTTTTATATACTAGGCACAACCGATAGTTGCATAGTATTTGATGAACTTAAAACACGGGTATACGGAAAGTCGTTTGATGAAATGTATATGAAAGGTCAGCCCTCCTTTTCACTTATACCGCCCGATGATGATTATATTAACATTATGAATATACACGGGGAACTACGAAGCGACCTTAATTCCGATTACAATTCAATTACGAGTGAATTTATAAGTAAGAGCGGTATGGATTATATTGCACTCGGTCATATCCACAGACGTACCGACATCGGCAAGATAGGAAATACCTATGTTGCATACTGCGGTTGTCCCGAGGGTCAGGGATTTGACGAACTTGACGAAAAGGGCGTATATATGGGAGAAATCTCAAAAGGTAAATGCAACCTTGATTTTGTTAAACTCTGTTATCGTATGCATATAAGCGAAAGTATTAATATAGAAAACTGTAAAACTTCCGATGAAATATCGCAGTACATTTTATCTGTATTAAAAGAAAAATACGGCAACGATTATATAAAAAATTTATACAAAATCATTTTAACGGGCGAAGTGGAAGAAAATACCGAAATATCGGTGATAGAAATTCAAAGCCGTCTGTCAAGCGAACTTTATTTTGTTAAAGTAAAGGACAACACCGAAATTAAAATTGATATAAAATCCATATTGGGAGAAAAAACTTTAAAGGGTATTTTCGTTAGAAAAATGTGTGAAAAAATCGAAAGTGCTGAAACCGAGGAAGAAAAAAGCAGTTTAAAATATGCACTAAGTATTGGTCTTAAAGCATTTAAAGGCGAGGTAAACTTAAATGAAGATTAATAAAATATACATAAGTGCCTTTGGCGGACTTAAAGACCTGACAATTGAACTAAATGACGGTATGAACGTTATATTCGGGGAAAACG